>JANOFA010000044.1:0-2269 GCA_031413355.1 Gemmatimonadota bacterium
CCGGGCATGGACTTCTTCACCCGCCTTGGCGTCTGGCCCGCCCTCCGGAAGTCCACCATCGAGTATCACGCGCAGGTGTTTCCGGGTGACGTACTCCGCTTCAGTCAGCTGTTGCTGCATCTCGGCCGCACCAGCTTCACGTTACGACAGACCTGCCACCGCGTGCGCGACGACGCGCGGGTCGCCACGACCGACATCGTCTTCGTCTGCGTCGATCCGCAGGGCCGGCCGGTGCCGGTGCCAGAAGCGGTGCCGCCGGCAATGGCGAACAGTGCCCTGCCCGACCACCTCCGCCGCATCGCGGTCAACGGCGTCAATCTCGCCGCCGACGTGCGCGGCAAGGGACCGGCAATCCTCTTCATCCACGGCTACCCGCTCGACCACACCATCTGGGAGCACACCCTCGGCTCGCTCGAGGGCTGGATGCGGATCGCGCCCGACCTCCGCGGGATGGGCCAGTCCGATGCCCCGGACCTCGGCTACAGCATGACCACCTATGCCGATGACCTCCTCGCCCTGCTCACCACCCTCGGCGTCGATCGGGTTGTACTCTGCGGATTATCGATGGGGGGCTACATCGCATTCGAGATCCTGCGGCGGGCGCCGGAGCGCATCCGCGGCCTGATTCTCATCGATACGCGGGCCGAGGCGGATTCACTCGAGGCCCGGCGGGCCCGGGAAACGGCCCTGACCCAGGTACGGGAAGGCGGTGCCGAGGCGATCGCTGCCGCGATGCTCCCCAACATGCTGAGCCGAACCAGCATTGAGACCCAGCCCGCCCTGCGGGAGCGCATCCAGCGGATGATGGCCTCGACACCCGTGGCAGGGATCATCGGTGCCATTGGTGCGTTGCGCGACCGGCCGGACAGCCTCGTCCTGCTTCCGACCCTCACCTCCATTCCTGCGCTCGTCATTGTGGGCGCCGAAGATGTCGTGACCCCCCCGGAACGGGCCCAGGCGATCGCGGATGCGCTGCCCGATGCACGACTCGTCATCCTGCCCGGCGCCGGTCACCTCACCCCGGTGGAACAGCCTGAACGGGTCACCGCACTGATCTCCGATTTTCTGGCCCAGCTGGCGGCCCCGACCTGACGTGCAACTTTCTCCCGCCTCCGAGCGTCTTACACCCCGATGGCTGCACCACAGGTGTACTGCCGTCGAATGCGATGTTCCTTCCCAAAGAACGCCCCGGTGCCGCGGCCAAGTCAGTTCGGCACCGGGGCGTCTCTCCTTGTCAGGTGGCGACTTATAGCTGACAACTATCAGGCGATAGGCGAAGTCGATGGATCGTCACAGCAAAGACCCCCTCGGGCTGGATCCAAGGGGGTCTGAATGATTTTGCCTACCGCCTACCGCCTGCCGCCCATCGCCTACTTTTTCGGCCTTCCCGGCGGGGTATCACTGGTAAAGATCACCTTGTTCTTCTCGATGTAGCTCTGCATGTTCGCCGGCACATCCTCCTCGGGGAAGATGGCGTTCACCGGGCACTCCGGTTCGCAGGCGCCGCAGTCGATGCACTCGTCCGGGTGGATGTAGAGCATGTCCGCGCCCTCGTAGATGCAGTCCACCGGGCAGACATCCACGCAGGCGCGATCCTTGACGCCGATACAGGCTTCAACGATCACGTAGGTCATTTTGCTGCTCCTTCGATTCGGTAAACTGGCTCGCGCCAGTCGAGGTCGAGTTCCGGGTGGGGCGTTGGCCGCAAAGTATTGCGAAAGCCTCGGGCCCGGCGCAAGGGGTTGATTATGTTCTCGGTCATGCGCAGCCCCCGCCGGGTCCTCCTCCTTGCCATACCACTGCTATCCGGCATTGCGCTCCCCGCGTCCGGCCAGGCCTGTCCGGCCGGGCCGCTCGCGCTGGTACTGTCCGGTGGCGGCGCCAAGGGCCTCGCCCATATCGGGGTGATCCGGGTGCTGGACAGCCTGGGGATCCGCCCCGATCTCGTGGTGGGGACCAGTATGGGTGCGATCGTCGGCGGCATGTATGCCAGCGGCTATGCCGGGCGGGACATCGATTCCCTTGCCCGCTCGCTTTCCCTGAACAACTTGTTCCGGCGGTACGAGCCGCGCACGCCGCACTCCCTCGGTGCTCGACTCCCGCTGGTCGTCTGGGAACAGGGCGAAGGCGGCTTCATCCTGCAGCGAGCTGCTGTGCGTGAGTCCGAGGTCAACAGTCTCATCAACACCGCGATGCTCCGCGGCAATCTCCGTGCGCGCGGGGACTTCGATTCCCTCCCCATTCCCTTCCGCGCCGTCGCCACCGATCT
>JANOFA010000045.1:0-3815 GCA_031413355.1 Gemmatimonadota bacterium
ATTGCGCAGATCCGACTTCATCGACGCCACGATCGCCTTCTGCTTCGTGTTGGCAAACTTCGGGATCGCGATCGCCGCGAGAATGCCGATGATCACCACCACGATCAGAAGTTCGATCAGCGTAAAGCCCTTGCGATTCATCATACAGCCTCCACGGTCAGGGTGCGGCCATGGGGCCGCGCAGGTTTGGGTGTACCGGTGAACTCCGTCCGCTACAAAAGCAACCGTCATACCAACCCGTCAGAATCACGCTAAACCATTGTAATATATTCGCTTGCCAAAACGAGTCGATTCTCCACGGCGCCCCTGGCTGCCGGAAAACGCAAGAGCGGAACCGGCAGAGTTGCCCGCCCCGGCAGTTCAGACCGGCGGCTCGGACTCATCGTACCGGCTCAGCTTCCGGTACAGGGTCGACGGGTCGATGCCCAGTACCTCCGCCGCCCGGGTCTTGTTGCCACCTTCGGTCTGCAGCACGTACATGATGTACGCTCGCTCGATGACGTCCAGCGTCGGGTTGGCGTAGCTCCGCTCCGCCACCAGCGGCTCCTTGCGCCGCTTGGTGATCCGCTCCGGCAGGGTGGCGGGCTCGATAGTGTCGCCCCGGGTCAGGACAAAGGCGTGCTCCAGCGCGTTTTCCAGCTCCCGCACGTTGCCGGGCCAGTCGTAGACCATCACGGCGTCCAGCGCGTCGGCCGACAGCGCCTTCGGCTCGGCCCCATGCTCCGCGGCGAGCCGCTGCATGAACGACTCGATGAGGAGGATGATGTCCTCGCGCCGGTCGCGCAGCGGGGGCAGGTGGATGGTGATGACATTGAGGCGGTAGTACAGGTCGGAACGGAACCGGCCACGGCGCGCCTCTTCTTCGAGGTCCCGGTTGGTCGCCGCGAGGATACGCACGTCGACCGGAATGGCCTCGGTGGCGCCGACGGGGATGGCCTCACGCTCCTGCAGGACCCGGAGCAACTTGACCTGGAGCGGGGCGGGCATCTCACCGACTTCGTCGAGAAAGAAGCTGCCGCCTCGCGCGGCGGCGAACAGTCCCTGTTTGTCCCGGACGGCCCCGGTGAACGATCCCTTTACGTGACCGAACAACTCGCTTTCCAGCAGGTTCTCCGGCAGCGCGCCGCAGTTGATCGAGAGGAACGGCCCTTCGGTCCGGGTCGAGAGATTATGCAGGTACCGGGCGATCACTTCCTTGCCGGTGCCGCTTTCGCCCTGGATGAGGACGGTGGATTCGGTCGGTGCCACCTGTTCGGCCAGTCGCAGGATGTCGAGGAAGCGGCGTGCCTTGCCGATCGGCCGGCTGATCCCGCCGCGATCCCGCCGCTTGATCTCGGTGCGCAGCTGCTTGTTCTCCACCCGCACCGCCCGATACTCGCAGGCCCGGCGCAGGATGGCGACCAGCTCATCGTTGGCGAACGGTTTCTGGATGTAGTAGAAGGCGCCGGCGTTGACCGCCCCGATGGCGGTCTGGAGCGAGGCCTGCGCGGTCATGAGGATGACCGGCGTCATCGGGTCCTGTTCCCGTGCCGCCTGCAGGATGTCGAGGCCGGTGACCTGCGGCATGCGCACGTCGGTCAGGACGATGTCATGCATGCCGGCCTTGATCGCCTCGAGACCGGCCTTCCCGCCCTGGGCCACGGTCACCTCGAACCCTTCCTTCTTCAGGAGGATTCGCAGCGTATCGAGAATGCCGGATTCGTCGTCGATGACGAGGACTGTCGGTTTCTGGCTCATGCGGCTTCCTCCGCCCCGCGGCGGGCGGGAAAGAAGATGGTGAAGGTCGTGCCCCGATCCGGGGCCGAATCGACCAGGGCGACGCCCCGGTGTGCTTCGACGGCTCGTTGGACAATCGCGAGTCCGAGTCCGGTCCCGCCCACCCGGCCGGTCACGAACGGTTCAAAGAGGCGGTCGCGCAGATCCGCGGGAATGCCGGGCCCATCGTCCCGGATCTCGAGGCAGACCGGCTGATCGATGGCACACCCACCAGGCAGCTCGGCCACCTTGCCGGGCCGCGTCGTGACGGTAATCAGCATCGGTCCGCGTGCGGCCTGCACCGCGTTGAGCAGCAGGTTGGCGACCACCCGATGGAGCAGGTCTTCGTCGCCGTCGAGCGACGTGCGGCTGCCCTGCACCCGGATCTCGATATCCGGACGGCAATCGGGATGTTCGCGCACCAGGCGGGCGGCTGCCGTCACCACGGTCTGCAGATCCACCGGCACGAACTCCGTCGCCCGCACCCGCGCAAAATCCAGGAACTCCGACAGCAGCCGGGAGAGCCGGTCGCTCTCCCGCACGATCAGCTGGGCCAGGTAGCGGTCATCCTCGTCGCCATGCGCCGAACGGGCGAGCTGTTCGACGCTGCTGCGGATGGACGCCAGCGGATTGCGGATCTCGTGGGCCAGCGAGGCGGAGAGTGCCGCAACCGCCTCCAGCCGCTCCGCCCGGAGGTTGAGTTCGTTCAGCCGCTTGAGGTCCGAGATGTCGGTGAAGATCGCGG
Source organism: Gemmatimonadota bacterium (assembly GCA_031413355.1). Classification (GTDB taxonomy): domain Bacteria; phylum Gemmatimonadota; class Gemmatimonadetes; order Gemmatimonadales; family GWC2-71-9; genus JADJOM01. The sequence continues at coordinate 2,501 of JANOFA010000045.1, forward strand.
TGACCGACAGGCGCCCGTCCGAGTCCCGCTCAAAAGTGGTGGTGCTGAGGCCAATCGGAAAGATGCGGCCATCCTCGTGCAGCACGGTCCCCTCGCCCCGGCTCACCTTCCGGCCGTGGCGGATGGCGGCGACCATCGCGGCCCACAGCTCGGGGGAGCGCAACTTGAGCTTGTCCAGCACCGGCAGGCTGGTGCCACTCTCGCCATCGATCTGCAGCTGCCGCTCGGCCATTGGATTGATGAAGGCCAGCCGGCCAGCATCGTCCACGGTCATGACACCCGAGCGGATGTTGCGCAGGATCTCGTCCGCCTCGAGCCGGACGCGGCGCAACTCGCTCTGGAGTGATTCCCGCTCCGCTCCTGCGGCGCGCAGCCGCTGCGCCAGCACACCGACCAGCAGATACGCCGCCAGGAACACGCCGATCTGACCCCAGAAGGCGAGGCCCGGCCGACTGGTCTGGAAGAACATGCTGTCGACGAAATACGCCAGCGCGATCAGCAGGGCGACGGCCAGCCCGCCACCGAACGACAGCAGGAGGGCGTAGGCAGCGATGACCAGGATGTAGAGCGACGGTGCCGCGTTATCCGGACCGCCGGTGCGGTGCACCAGCAAGGTGACGAGCGCGACATCGCCCAGCGCCTGAATGAGCAGAAAGAGCTGTCCCGGCCGACGATCCCGTCGCCACACATACCAGTAGCCGTAGGCGGTGAGCGCCGCTGCGAGGAGCACCCCGAAAACGACGACGGAGCCTTCGCCTGACGCAGCCACCCACGCGAGCGAGGGGAGCACAAGTGTCGTGATCGCCACCAGCACCCGCGCACCGAAGACCCAGCCGAGCAGGGTTTTCTGGGCGGGCAACGCACGATCAGTAGCGGGAGGAACGGGAGTGGTCATGAGCGAGGCGAAAGGTAGTGGGAGAGTGGGCGGGTGGCAGGTGGCAGGGAGCAGGCGGTGGGCGGTTGGGCGGTTGGGCGGTTGGGCGGTTGGGCGGTTGGGCGGTTGGGCGCCTCTACACCCACTGCCTGCCGCTTCACCTCGTCCAGCGTCTTACCGTTGGCTGTCTTCCACTCGACCCACCCGTTGGCAGAGCGGCCCATCACCGCCATGGCAGCCATGCTGGGGCTGGAAAATAGGTGGTCTCGGGTGAAAACCAGCAGATCGCCTTGCGCTGCGAGGATGCCGTCCAGCACCAACTGGTTGCGGAGCCGTTCGTTGGATGTTCCCTGAATGGATGCGACGACCTGCCCGCGTCCTCTGCCGCGCACCAGCACCACATCCAGCGGCTTGTAATTGTGCGCCCCGAGGCGCGCTTCG
>JANOFA010000046.1:0-4649 GCA_031413355.1 Gemmatimonadota bacterium
TCCCAGATCTCGGTATCGGTCGAGCCGGGCGACACCAGGGAAAAGCGCACTCCGGTACCGGCGTACTCCGCTGCCAGCGATTCGTGCAGCCCGCGCAGGCCGAACTTGCTCGCGGTGTAGGCCGCGTTGTCGGGAAAGGCGCGGTGATCGCAGGTGCTGCCGATGGTGATATGGAGCCCCGCCCCGGCGGCACGCATCGCGGGCAGCAGCGCCTGCGCGAGCACGAAGGGCGCGCGGAGGTTCAGCGCGTACTGCTGCTCGAGTTCCGCAAGCTCCGTCGCCTCGAACGGCTTCAGCACGAAGAGCCCCGCGTTCTGCACCATAATCTGCGGCGCCCCCCATTCACCCAGGATCCGGGTGGCAGTCCGCACGATGGCGTGTACGTCGGCGAGGTCGCAGCGGAGGTCCCGGTAGGTTCCATGGGTTCCCTCCGGGAGCGTGCGGGAGAGGCGGATGACCGTCGCGCCGGCACCGGCCAGCGCCGCCGCCGAGGCTGCGCCGATCCCGCGGGAGGCGCCGGTGACGATGGCGAGCTTGCCCTCGAGCGGTCTCATACCGACCCCCGACCCTGCACCAGCCTGAGGAATTCCTCGCGGGTGCGGATGTCGCTCCGGAAGATGCCCCGCACCGCGCTGGTGAGCGTGCGGGAGTTCTGCTTCTCGACGCCGCGCATCGCCATGCAGAGATGCACCGCCTCGATGAGTACCCCGACACCGTGCGGTTCGAGCACCTCCATGACCGCGTCGGCGATCTGATCGGTGAGCCGTTCCTGGACCTGGAGCCGGCGGGCGAACACCTCCACGATCCGCGGCAGCTTGGAGAGCCCGACGATCTTGCCGTTGGGGATGTAGGCGACGTGGGCCCGGCCGAAGAACGGCAGCATGTGGTGCTCGCACAGCGAGTACAGTTCGATGTCGCGCACCAGGATCATGCTGTTGTGCTGTTCCTCGAATAGCGCATCGCCGACGGCGTCCATCACCGAGATGCCGTAGCCACGGGTCAGCCACCGCAGCGCCTTTTCCACCCGCTCCGGCGTCTTGACCAGTCCCTCGCGGTCGGCGTCCTCGCCCAGCGAGGTGAGGATGTGGCGGACTTCCGCCTGGAACGGGACGGTACGCGCGGCGCGGATGTCAGCGACCTTCATATTCGACATAGTTGCGGGGAGTCTCCCAGAGTCTCAGGCGAAGCAGCCGGCCGGCGGGAATTTCCGGGGCCAGCACTGACCAGCAGTATGCCGCGATGTTCTCGGCGGTCGGGATGACGGTCGCGAAGTGCGCCACGTCGAGGTTCAGGTTCTTGTGATCGAGATACTGGAGGAGCTTCTCCTCCACCAGGTGCTTCAGTACGTTGATGTCGATGATGTAACCCGTCTCCGGGTCGATCTCACCCGTCACCGTGACGTCGAGCTCATAGTTGTGCCCATGGTAGTTCGGGTTGGCACACACCCCGAACGTCCGCTGGTTCCATTCGTCGGAACGGGCGGGATGAAAGAGCCGGTGCGCCGCGTTGAAGTGCACGCGCCGGGTAACGCTACAGGTTGCCATGCCCAATGATGGTCCAGGCCAGGGATATGTGGAAGATGGGCGGGGGGAGACTTGCGTCAAGCCAGCGGATCACCAGCATTAGACAGCCGGGGTACCAGCTCGAAAGCCGATACCCCGGGAAGACCAGAGGGCGATGCCGGAGAGGTTTTTTGAAGCCCGAAGAAGAAATGCGGCGCCCTCACCGAAAAATCTGCCTTCCCCCGAGGGGCATGGCATCAGACTCAGTATCTGGGCCCTTCATCAGACCTGTTGGCTCAAAAACGGAGTTCCCCGGCACCGCTTTGATTGAACATAGGACACCGTCCACCGACCGTCAACGCATCTCGGAGACCCGCATGCCCCTGCTCCTGCTGGGATCAATCCTCTCCCTCGTGGTCTGGCTCGTATTCACCGTGTTCGTCCCCCTCGGCCCCGGCGGCACGGCAATTCACCTGCTGCTCGGCCTGGCCGGGGTGCTCTTCGTCCGCTGGTGGGCGCTCCGGACGCACACCCCGTGATCCGGGTCACCCACGGCGGCTTCGGGCGATGACCACCGAGTCGCCACCCACCACCTCCCGCGACGCGCTGCCAGCGGTGCTGGCCGGCCTCCTCTACGTGCTGCTGCTGGTCTCGCTCCGGGATGTGCTCAGCCCGCCCCTCGTGCTCCCGCTCGCGCTTGCCGCCCTCTGGCCCCTGCGGGACCGCCCAGGTGTCCGTATCGCCATGGCGGGCGCGGTGGTCCTCACCCTCGCCTGGGCGCTGACGCTCTACGGCGGCCTGCTCGGCCCGTTCATTCTCGCGCTCGGCGTCGCCTACCTCCTCGCGCCGCTGGTCGACCGGCTGGAGCAGCGCAGGGTGAAGCGCGGACTCGCCATCCTGCTCGTCGTCCTGCCTCCGCTCGCCGTGGTGGTCATCCTGCTGGCGATCACCGGCCCGCAGCTTTGGGCCCAGGCGGTCGCCGTGGCGAATGCCATGCCCCGCTTCGCGGCGACTGCGCTCGAACTGCTCGGTGGGCTCCGAGCCCGCCTCGAAGGCCTCGCATTCCTTTCCGACGCACAGCGCCTCTGGCCCCATGACCTCGACGCGACACAGGTCGCCAGCCTGCTGCAGCAACACGCCGATGGCCTGTTACGGGCCGCCGCGGAGTGGGGGCTCGCCTTCGTCCGCCGTCTCGGCACCCTGCTGGGATTTCTCGGCTATCTCGTCATTACGCCGGTGGTTGCCTTCTACCTGCTGCGTGACTGGCGGCCCCTGCTGATCTTCGTCGAGGAACTGATCCCCGCCGGCCCCCGCCCTGCGCTGGTCGCCTTTCTGAATGAATACGACACCTCCCTCGGCCGATTCATCCGGGGCCAGCTGATCGAGGCCACGCTGGTGGGCGTGCTGACCGGCACCGGCCTCGCGATTCTCGGCGTTCCCAGCGCGCTCCTCCTCGGTGTGATCGGTGGTCTGGCGAACCTGATTCCGTACATCGGCTTCGCGATCGCGATCGTGCCGGCACTGATCGTCGCGCTGACCATGCCGGACCCGATCGCCGGCCTGCTCCGCGTCGGCGGCGTCTTTCTCGTGGTGCAGTTCATCGACGGAAATGTGACCGGGCCAAGGATTGTCGGCGGGTCGGTCGGATTGCACCCCGTGGCGACGATGCTGGCACTTACTTTCGGGGGAGCGGTGCTGGGCTTCGCCGGGCTGCTGCTGGCGATCCCGCTCGCGGTGCTGGGGAAGATGCTGCTGTCACGTCTGCTGGCGCGGTATCGGGCGAGTGCGGTGTATGGGGGGGAGGCGGTGGGCGGCGGGCGGTAGGCGCGAGGCCCGAGGCCCGAGGCCCGAGGCGCGAGGCGCGAGGCGCAAGGCGAAGGTGGCAACGCACCTGACTATCGCCTATCGCCTACCGCCCATCGCCTGCCTGCCCCCACCCACATCCCGTCTCATATTTCCCAGTTCGACCACACCACCGCCCCAGGCGGCACCACCGCCTCCGGGTGACTCGCCAGTGCCATCCGCAGGTCGGTCCAGTGGGTGCGAAAGCCCCGGCGCACCAGATGCTGATACGCCGCGCTTCCCGCGGTCTGGCACCGGACGCTGAGGCGACGGATGTCGGCACTGATCGCGGCGGCTTCCGCCTGCACCAGCAGCCGCTCGAAGCTCTCCATGTCCCGGGCGACCAGCTTCAGAATTCGGAGTTCCTCCTGCGGCCGGCCCGCGGCGAGGGGCGCGGTGTGAAAGAGGGCGAATCCCCCCAGGGTGCCGTCGGCGTCCCGCTCCAGCAGCGTATCCCCGATTCGCAGGTCGGTGGTCGTCTGCAGCTCCCGGGTAAAATCGGTCCCTGGCGCGAGGGCATCTGTCAGCGCCACACAGTGCCGGAGCAGGGCCGAGCGCTCGTGCCCCGCCGCCGAGAGCAGCTGGGGCACCGCGCCGGGTCGCCGGGCAATGTCATGGGTGAGGCTGACGGTCAGGTGCCCAGGCAGAAAGCCGAGCTGGCTGTAGAAGCCGATGTTCTCGACGGTGCGCGGCATCGTTTCCAGCCCGATTGTCCGCGCCCCATGCGCTTTCAGCCAGGCGATCCCTGACTGCAGGACCATCTTGCCCAGCCCGCTGCCCTGACGGTCGGGGCGGACCGCGAGCGGCCCCATCCACCCCTCCCGGCCGGAGAGGTGCACCATGTTGAAGGCACAGAGGGCGCCATCGGCGTCGCGCCAGATCATCGCCCCCTCGCCCGCATCTTCGAAAGCGTAGCGCCAGATCGCGGGGTTCAACTGCGGCACACGCACCCCGCTCATCCCGTCGCGGCGGTACCGGTCGGTGAAGGCTTCGGCGAAGACACGATTCAACGGCTCGATGTCCCGCAGCGCGGGACGTTCAGGCCCGCGCACCTGCTGGCGTTCAGGCAGCCAGGCCATCGGAGACCCCCAGCGCTTCATCGCGGATGCTCGCGATTCCACTCTTGCTGTCCAGCTCCACCCGCACGACGCGATCGAATCCTTCCCGCACACTGTCGATATGGGTGATCAGAATGACCTGCGGGAAGCGATCGGCCAGGCTCCGCAGGAGGTCGACCACCGCCGCGCGCCGTTCCTCGTCGAGTGATCCGAACACCTCGTCCAGCACGAGCAGCGACAACGGCTG
>JANOFA010000047.1:0-2814 GCA_031413355.1 Gemmatimonadota bacterium
CAAGGGGATCGGGGCGCTCATCGTGCGGGATCAGTCGCGACTCGCCCCGCTGGTCCATGGCGGAGGCCAGCAGCGTGGATTGCGTCCCGGGACCGAGAACATCGCCAGTGCCGTCGGCCTGGGCCGGGCGGCGATGCTCGCAGCCGCACACGCGACCGAGGAAGCGCATCGGCTGGGCGGCCTGCTCGCTGACCTCCGGGGACGCCTCAGCGCCGCGCTTCCCGACCTGATCGTCGTCGGTGGAGACGCGCCGCGTTCGCCCCATGTGCTCAACGTCCTGATTCCCGGCACGGAGACGGGAACGCTGCTCATGCACCTCGACCTCGCCGGCATCGCCGCCTCGGGCGGCTCGGCGTGTGCCACCGGGGCCATCGAGCCATCCCACGTTCTCCTGGCGATGGGAATTCCTCCCGACCGCGCTCGCAGCGCCATCCGCCTGAGCCTCGGACGCGAGACCACCTCCGCCGATATCGTGTGCGCTGCAAGCGTACTCGCCACGATCGTCGACCGACTACGCCACCCCGCGGGGGCGCTGCATGTCTGAGTTGCCAAGGCGCCGGGTGCTGGTGGCCATGAGTGGCGGGGTGGACAGCTCCGTGGCGGCGGCGGTGCTGGTGGATCAGGGCTTCGATGTCATCGGTGCGACGATGAAGCTGTTCTGCTACGGCGACAGCGTGCCTGATCGTCCCTGCTGCTCCCTCGATTCCATCAACGATGCCCGCGACGTCGCCCACAAGCTCGGGATTCCACATTATGTGCTGAATCTGGAAGACCGGTTCAGCCGGGATGTGATCGGCAATTTCGTGTCGGAGTACAGTCGCGGCCGCACCCCGATTCCCTGCGTCCGCTGCAACTCTTTCACCAAGTTCCGCGACCTGCTGGCCCATGCCGAATCGCTGGGCTGCGACGCCATCGCGACGGGGCACTACGCCGCCGCGCGAGACGGGAAGCTCTACCGCGGAAGCGACCCGGCCAAGGACCAGAGCTATTTCCTGTGGGGCATCGACCGGTCTGTCGTCGCGCGGATGCTGACACCGGTCGGGGAGCTGACCAAGGTGGAGACCCGGGCGTTGGCACGACGGCTGGGGCTCGCGACCGCGGACAAGCCGGAGTCGGTCGAGATCTGCTTCGTCCCGAACGACGATTACGTCTCCGTACTGGAGGAGCACCTGCCGGCAGGAGCGCCGTCGCTCATTCCTGGCCCGCTCGTCACGACCTCGGGAGAGCACATTGGAGAGCACGCCGGCTTTGCCCGCTACACCATCGGGCAGCGCAAGGGACTGCCGGGCGGCAGCGCCGAGCCGCGGTTCGTCGTCGCGATCCGGCCGGAGACCCGCGAAGTGGTTGTCGGGTCGGCGGACGACCTGCTGGGCCACCGGCTCCACCTGGATGAACTGAACTGGCTCGCGGAGCCGGTGCGGGAGGGCGACAGCTGCCATGCCCAGATCCGGTATCGCTCGCGTGCGGTGCCGGCGACCGTGATCCGAAGCGGCCCTGATGGACTCGACCTCGCCCTGGCCGTACCGGTCCGGGCCATCACGCCGGGACAGTCCGGTGTTCTCTATGCCGCCGATCAGCAGGTACTCGGCGGCGGAATCATCGCCTGATGCGTTTTCTTTTCGTTCTCGCCCTCACCGGCGTGGCGGCGACCACGCTTCCGGCACAGGAGCAGAAGCCACTCACCATCGAGGGGTTCATCAGCACGCCCGTCGTGGGCGACCCGCAGCTGGCACCGGACGGGGGGCTGGTGGCATTCACGATCGCCACACCTTCCCTCGACAGCAACCGGACCACCACCAAGATCTGGCTGGCTGATGTTGCCACCGGCGAGAGCTGGCAGGCGCTCAGCGGCGCGGGTAACGACCGGGCCCCGCGCTGGTCGGCCGACGGACGGACGCTGGCATTCATCTCGACCCGCGACGGTACGCCGCAGATCTGGCGGCTTCCGATCCGCGGCGGCGAGGCGACCCGGGTTACCCTGGTGCAGGATGGCATCAGCGATTTCCTCTGGTCGCCGGACGGCAAAACGCTCTTCCTCTGGACCGATGTCACCGTGGGCGACTCGCTGGAATCGGCCCGGCGCGGGGCGCCCTGGCCCACCCAGGCGAAGATCTGGACTTCGCTCTTCTACCGTCACTGGAATGAATGGCGACTCGGCGTCCGCTCGCATGTCTTCCGGGTGAACCTCGCCGATGGTGCGTTCACCGACATCACCCCGATCGACCGGGACATCCCGCCGCTTGCGCTCGGCGGGCGGGATGTCGCCGTCTCCCCGGTTGGGACCGAACTGGCGATCGTCTACAACCCCGATAGCAGTCTGGCCACCAGCACCAACAACGACGTGTTCGTCATGGGACCGGACGGCTCCGCCCGCCAGGCGATCACGACCAGCGCCGGCAATGACCATTCGCCGCAATACTCTCCCGACGGCCGATCAATCGCCTATCTCTCGATGCCCACTCCCGGGTTCGAGGCCGACCGCCAGCAGCTGGTCCTGTACGAGCGGGCAAGTGGCCGGCGCACGCCACTGACTCCCAAGTGGGATCTGAGCATCCAGGACTATCGCTGGCTGCCCGATTCACGCGCGATCATCGCCGAGGTGGAGGAACGCGGGGGGCACGCCTTCTACCGGGTGGAGGTTCCCAGCGGCAAGACCACGAAGCTGCTTGACGGCGGGACGCTCACCAACCTGCAGCTGTCGGCCCGCGGCGACGTGATCACCTACCTCAAGCAGACCGCCGCGCGCGCCGCCGAGGTGTGGACCGCGTCGGCGGAGGGGAGGAATCCGCGCCAGCTCACGCATGTAAACGACGC
>JANOFA010000048.1:0-8489 GCA_031413355.1 Gemmatimonadota bacterium
GGGTCTGCCGGTCGCCGATGGCGTCATTCTGGTCTTCAGCCAGCAGACCGGTCAGTTGAAGGTGCTGCTGCATGATGAATGCTGGCTCACCGACATGCGCACGGCGGCGGCTGGTGCGGTTGCCGCACGCTGCCTGGCTCCGAAAGCCGTGCGTCACATCGGGATCATTGGCACCGGCGTGCAGGCGCGGATGCAACTCAAGCTCTTGAGGGATGTGGTCGATTGTCGCAGCTGTCTTGTGTGGGGCAGAGACGCACAGAGAGTTCAGTCGATGATCGAGGACCTCAACGCCGACGCCACGATCCGGGACTGGGGTCTCAAGATCAGCGCGGCACGCGATATCGGCGAACTGGCGTCCGAGTGCCGGCTCATCGTGACGACAACGTCGGCAAGGGAGCCGCTGATTCGCTCGGATCAGGTCAAGGCGGGTACCCACATCACGGCCATGGGTTCGGACGATCACGGTAAGCAGGAACTGGAGGCAGCGCTCCTGGGCAAGGCGGATCGTGTCGTGGCCGACAGCATCTCGCAGTGCGTGGATCACGGTGAGTGCTTCCATGCCGTCAAGCACGGCAACATCCGGGCAGACTCGATTCTTGAACTGGGCAACGTCCTCAGGAATCCGGGCTTGGGCCGAACGAACGACGAGCAGATCACGGTGGCGGACCTGACGGGTGTTGCGATCCAGGATATTCAGATTGCCAAGATGGTAACGAACGCTTACAGCAAGGGAGACTCACGTGCCGGTTGACCGCCAGCTACAACTTGACGTACCGACACTGGTACAGCAGGCCTACGACCGGACCCGGGCCTATCTCTCTCCCACACCGCTCGAGTATTCGCGGCACCTGAGCGACCGGATTGGGGGCGAGGTGTGGCTAAAATTGGACTTAGTACAGAAAACCGGCTCCTTCAAGTATCGCGGGGCGATCAACAAGATTCTATCACTAACGGAAGCGGAGCTCGATCAGGGGGTGGTGTCAGCCTCTACCGGGAACTACGCGCTCGCGGTCGCCGAGGCGATGCGCCAGCGCGGCCGCCGCGCCACGATCTACGTGGCCCGCGACATGGACGAGTCCCGTCTAAATCTTCTGCGGGCTGCTGGTCTGGACTTGGTCATTTTCGGCGACCTCGCATGGGATGCGGAGGAAGAAGCACGGCGGGTGGGAGACGAGGAGGGCAAAGTCTATGTGTCGCCCTACAACGATCCGCTGGTTGTGGGCGGTCAGGGCACCTGCGGTTACGAGATCTCGCAGCAACTGCCGGATCTGGACGCGGCCTTCTTTGCTTGTGGTGCGGGTGGATTGCTGACCGGTTCGGCGGGTTGGCTCAAATCCTACAACCCCAAGATCGAAGCCTATGGCGTGTCGCCGGCGAACTCGCCAGTGATGCATGAGTCCATGCGAGCAAACAAGATCGTCAAGACCGAGATGTACCCGACCCTGGCGGACACCTGTGCCGGCAGTGTGGATCCAGACAGTATCACCCTGGAGCTGTGCCAACGATCCGTGGCTGAGATCGTGCTGCTGTCCGAGAAGGAGATTGAAGCGTCGATCCGGCTGTTGTTCGAACACCACCGACTGGTGTCCGAAGGATCTGGCGCGTTGGGCGCTGGGGGTCTGCTCAAGCGTAAGGAGCGCTTCAAGGGGAAGAAGGTCGTCGCGGTTGTCTGTGGGAGGAACATCGACCTGGACGTGTTCAAGAGAATCGTCGCTTAACGGTCGTTGACCTCACTCCTTGTTGGCCCTTTCGCCGAAGCCAGGGCCCGCTAGCCTCGGCGGGTCCTCGCGGACCCCGGCCAGGTGCACCCCTGAAGGGGAAGCTGTAGTACACCGACCGCACAGTAGTCTAGGGGATCGCACCCCCGCGGAGTACGCCGCCCGTTTCACCCCCGAAGAGAGGCCCTTCTCGCCGCCGATCGTTTGGTCCTGACCGGCACTATTCCGGGGGAAAGGTCAAGGCTGTCGTCATTCCTTGGCCGACTTGTGGCTCGGTGACCGTTGCGCCTGGATCCTGTCGTTCTCGCGGCCGTCCGCGATCGCGGCGAGCACCAGCCCCAGAATGCCAGCGGCGGCGGGGATCGTGACTGCCACTCCCACGAAGAACAGCGCGACATTACTCATGTCGATCACCAGCCATCTGGAGCGCGACCGCGCCGAAGGAGAGGATCGATGGCACCCACAGCCCGACGAAAATCCCCTGATCGTGGCTGCCCGTGAACCACAGCGTGACGGAAAGGACGAAGGAGGCGAACGCCGCGGAGAGGATCGCGATCGAGGCACGGAGGCGGAGAGTACGTCGCTGCATGATCAGAGTTCCTTAGAAGATGTCCGGCGTCCGGAAGGTGCACCGCCCGCATCGACTCGTGCTCGCACCGCGCGGAATGGGATGCACGTGGCCGTTGCTCAGGCGTTCATCAACCGATAGTTGATCCAGACGATGACCGCTGAGCAAACCAGCAAGGTGAGCGAGGGCAACATCCTGAACGGCGGGTTCTTGACCCGGAGGTGCATGACAAAGGCGGCTCCCATCAGGGTCGCGATCCCGATGCCACCCACCACCGCGATCGGCCCATGCTGGATCCCGATCAACAACATCAACGACAGGGCCATCTTCAGGATGCCGACCAGGTCCCTGAGCCAGTCGGGCAAGCCCAGTTGTTTGAACTCCTCGACGATGTTGGGGTAGCGAACCACCCAAACGAAGAAGACCGACGCGGCCACAAGTGCCTGGAGGCAGATCGTCACATTGTGCATCGGCGGATAATACTGCCTTCGAGCGGGTGGGTGAAGGGGACGATCCGATTCCCCCTGCGAAGCTCGTCTGTCGTCACCGACGGGTCACGGTGTTCTCAGGGCTCAGCACGAGCCGCCGCGTGATGGTGCCGTGGCGATGGCCCGTCGCCGCCCGCCCCCGGGCCCGTGGTGAAGGGACTTCATCGACAAGGATGCACCCGATACTACGTTTCTACAGCGATAGGGACAGCACCAGCGATGGAGAGGCTTGCTGCTCAATGTGATGAGGACTGTCATGCACCCGGACACTCAGCGATACAACGCGACTCTGGCGCCAGATGACCAGAAACTCTGTGACCTCCTGGCCCGGGAAATCGACCGAGGTCTGCCAGAGGCGGAGAACAAGATATGGCACGCCCATCCGGTGTGGTTCCTGAATGGCAACCCCATTGCTGGGTACAGCAAGTTGAAGGGTGGCGTCCGCTTGCTGTTCTGGAGTGGCCAGTCCTTTGAGGAAGAAGGACTGAAGAAGGAAGGCAGCTTCAAGGCCGCGGAAGCACGCTACACCGCTGCTGCTCAGGTAAACACGGAGGATTGCCAGCGCTGGCTGGCGAAGGCGCGCGACATCCAGTGGGACTACAAGCACATTGTCAGTCGCGAGGGGCGGTTGGAGCGACTCAAGTGACCGTCCACGAGTGCGCTACGCGGGCGGTGCGCAGGCGTTAGGCCCACTGCGGTGTCGGCCGAGGCTCATGCCCCCCGCACCCTCACGCCTTTGGGATCGTAGAGCGGCTCGCGGCTCACCGCGGCTCCCACCCAGCGTCCGAAGATCTCCACTTCCACCTGAGTACCGGGGGGAGTTCCTTCGGCCGGCAGGTAGGCATAGGCGATCGACCGACCGATGGTGTACCCGTACCCTCCGCTCGTCACCCGCCCCATGATTTCCTTCCCCACGCGAACTGGCTCGTTGCCGAGCGCCACGGCTCGGGCGTCATCGAGCACCAGACAGCGGAGGCGCCGGCTCGGGGCGGCAGTCAGGAGGGCGTCCCGCCCCAGGAACCCGCCCGCCTTGTTCATCCGGACCGCGAAGCTGAGTCCCGCCTCGAGCGGTGTGGTATCCGGGGTCACGTCGGCCCCCCACGCCCGATACCCCTTCTCCAGCCGCAAGCTTTCGATGGCGCGGTATCCACCGGTGAGCATCCCCAGCGGACTTCCCGCCTGCCACAGAGTCAGCCACAGTCCGTGACCGTACTCAGCCGGGCAATAGAGCTCCCAGCCGAGTTCTCCCACGTAGGTGACCCGCAGGGCCTCCACCGGCACGTGGCCGACCGTGATCGACTGCCTGGTGAGGTAGGGAAATGCCTCATCATCAAGTTTGGCCGGCGTCAGTGGCGACAGGATCTCCCGGGCCCGCGGTCCCCACAGGGCAAAGCAGCAGTACTGCGACGTGATATCACGGATGGTCACCCGGGCCCCGTCAGGCAGGTGGCGTTCGAGCCAGGCAATGTCATGAGTCCCTGAAGCGGTTCCAGTGACGAGCCAGAACCGGTCCGCGGCGACGCGACTCACGGTCAGGTCGGCCTCGATGCCCCCGCGCCGGTTGAGCAACTGGGTATAGACCACACCTCCCACCGGTCCCCCAACGCGGTTGGCGCAGAGGAACTCCAGAAACCCTTCGGCATCCGGCCCCGACACCTCGATCTTGGCGAACGAGGACTCATCGAACAGGCCGGCCGCCTCGCGAGTCGCCCGGTGCTCGGCCCCGGTGGCTGCGGACCAGAGCCGCCCGGCCCACCCGGCGGGGCGGACGCTCGGATCGCCCTGAGCGGCGTTGGCTTCGTAGTAATTGACCCGCTCCCAGCCGGCCTTTTCCCCGAACACCGCTCCGTGGGTGGCGTGCCACGGATAGACGGGCGAGATCCGGAGTGGCCGACCCGCCTGACGCTCCCGGCCCGGATAGGCGATCGAATAGTACGTCTCGTAGATTTCGTTCGCCTTGGCCAGCGTGTAGCGTGGCGAACGGAACTGCTGGCCGAACCGGCGGATATCCATGCTCCACAGGTCCTGCGGCGGCTCGCCACCCGCGATCCACTCCGCCATGATCTTGCCCACCCCGCCGGCCCCCGCCACTCCGTGGGCACAGAAACCCGCCGCCACGAAGAAGCCGCGCACCGCCGTCTCGCCCAGACAGAACTCCCCGTCGGGGGTGAATCCCTCGGGGCCGTTGATCAGCTTCTCGAACCCGACGGTCCGGAATGCCGGGACCCGCTTCCGGGCGCTCTCCATCAGCGGGGCGAATCGCGGCCAGTTGGGAGCGATCATCCGAAAATTGAAGTCTTCGGGGATCCGGTCCAGTCCCGCCTCATCCAGCGACCACGGCGTCGAGTCGGCGTGATACCCACCCATCGCGAGCCCGTTCCTCTCGGGGCGAACATAGATCAGCCCGTCCAGATCCCGGAGCGTGGGGAGCTGTTCACCGGGTTCGCCGGGGCCCATGAACTGCTCGGTCACGACATACTGATGCAGCAGCGGGACGACTGGCACGCGCACTCCCGCCATTCGGCCGATCTGGGCGGCGTACATCCCACCGGCATTGACCACCACGTCAGCATCGATCGCGCCCCGGTCAGTCTCGACGCCATGCACCCGGCCGCCTTCGACCCTGATACCGGTGACCCGGCAGTGGGTCACCACGGTCGCACCTCCGCCGATCGCCCCTTCGACCAGGGCCCTGCAGAGACGAGAGGGATCGATGTATCCATCTGAGGGGAGGAACGAGGCGCCGATGACGCCAGCGAGATCGAGCAGCGGGAACCGGTCCTTCGCTTCGCGGGGCGAGATCAGTTCCAAGGGGAGGCCGAAGGTCTGGGCCCACCCCGCCTGCCGCCGCAGTTCATCGAGCCGCTCCTCGCTCGTGGCGAGGCGAAGTCCACCGGTCTCCCGCCATCCCGGCGGTTCAGTCGCCTCCCGATCCAGCTGCCGGTAGAGCTCGACCGAGTACGTCATCATCCGGGTCAGGGTCAGCGACGCCCGAAGCTGCCCGACGAAGCCGGCCGAGTGGAAGGTGGAGCCGCTGGTGAGATCGGCACGATCGAGCAGCACGACATCGCGCCAGCCGAGCCGGGTGAGGTGATAGGCGATGCTGGTGCCGGCGAGGCCACCACCAATGATTACCGCTCTGGCGTGTCGCGGTGGACTACCGGTCATGGGCCACCCTGGTCCAGGAAGCGAATCGGGGATCAGCCGCGCTGTGCAGCAGCCGGGCGAAGTGGCGGGAGGCGTAGGCCTCGTAGTCGAACTCGATGGTGGAATTCACCGACTGGACCACGCCCCACATCGCCTCGCGAAAGTCGGACATGATCCGCATCAGTCGCACGATGCCGATGCGCCGGTCGGTCACAGGTTCGCCGAAGTAGCCAGCGAGGAGATGGAAGTCATCGGCCTCAGTGCATTCATGATTGATGGAGAAATTGCCCAGGTCGAAGTACCGGTCACCCATGCCGGCGTACTCCCAGTCGACGATCCGAATCCGCTTCCCATCGTGCAGGAAATTGGCGTTGAGCAGGTCGTTATGGCACATGACCGGGAGGTGCTCGCCGCCCTGCAGGCTTCGTTCGATCTCTGCCGCTACCCGGTTGGCCTCGGGGAATTCGGGCCGCACCGGCGCTCCCCGTGCCGCCGCGGTCCTGGCATAGTTCTCCACCACGCGGAACGGGTTGAAGGCCGACGGCAGCATGGTCCCGCTTGCATGCAGCTGGGCCAGGGTCGCTCCCACCTCCATGAGCGGGGCCGGGGTCCGCAGCTCCTCGGGCGGGATCGGGCGCCCCCGAATGAACCGGCACACCAGGCAGTCCTGTTCCGGAAGAAACGCGGCTACCTCGGCGCCCACTCCGATCGCAGCGGCGGCTCGCACGGCGAGGAGCTCGGCGACCCGATCAATCTGGAGAAGCCCGGCCGCCGGATTGGTCACCCGGATGACGAATTCCCCATCCCCCATCCGCATCCGGTAATTGAGGTTGGTGATGCCACCAGTGAGGTGGACCGGCGCTCCGACCGGAGGTCCGAGCAGCGGGGTCAGCAGCTGGATGAGGTGGTCGAGCGTATCAGGCGTGCCCATCGAACGCCTTTGCTGGCGGCTTGCCGCCGGCGCGAAAGAAGGGGAGCAACCATGCCACCACTCTCGGTTTCCCGAAGATGACGCCGTAGACTCCGGTCGCGGGGTCAGCGGGACGGCGGTAGGTCTCCACCCAGCGGCCGCCGGCCTCGGTCACCAGGAGTCTGGTCGCGGCGACGTCCCAGAACCGGATTCCGTAGTCCACCATGGCGCCGACCGAGCCTTCGGCCGCGAGGGTATGACCCAGGCAATCGGCGTAGGAGCGCACCAGCGGGTGGGTCCGGAGCAGGCGATCGAATCGCTGGGCCTGGCCGCAGCGGGCAAAGCGGTATCGCTCGGCTGTCGCGATCACCTCGCGCGCGAGATCGCCTCGTACGGGCAAGTCCCGCAGCCGGAAGCGGCGCCCGTTCCGGAAGGCACCCAGCCCGAGGCCGGCGGTATACCGGAGACCCAGGCCGGGCTGATCGATGGCGGTGGCCACCGGCCGACCCTTGTAGTACAGGGCGATGAGTGATCCGAAGAATGGAATGCCGTGGGTGAAACTCAGCGTGCCGTCGATCGGATCGAGGATCCACTGATAGGGCGCCTCGGGATTGTGCGACGGGAACTCCTCTCCGAGGATGCCATGCGTCGGGAAGGCCCGGCTGATGGCCCGCCGCAGCGCCCGTTCGGTCGCCAAGTCGGCATCGGTGACATAGGTCCGATCGGCCTTGATGCGCGTGGTCACGCCCCTGGCCAGGTAGCGGCGGATGGTGCCACGCGCTAGCGCGGCGAATCGTTCGACGGCCCGCAGGAAATGCCGGCGCTCGGCGAGGGACGGCGCCGCATCGCTCCCCGCCCGCTTCGTTGTCATTCGCCGATCGCCGGTTCCTCGACCTCACGGCCGCGCGGGGTGATGTGGGGCGATGCGTTCAGCAGGCGGGCACAGCTGTTCCACCGCAGGATGGGATCATCATTCCCAACGGGGCGCATGAGTTCTGCCTTTTCGTACGCCTCCATCGCCTCGCAGATCCACTGGTGCACGTTGTGCCGGGCACCGGGGGCGAGATTGCGGAGCTGGGCCCGAGCGCGGCGCTCGGCGATCAGGCCGCCGTAGTAGGTCCGTTCGTATTCGCTGGTGAGCTGCGCCAGCGCCTCCCGGGCCCGCGTGGCGAGTGCCGCCGATTCGTTACTGAACTGGTCGGTGCGCGCCAGCAGCAGCATTCGCAATGCGACCTGGTGGCCGGGCTCGGTGAGCAGGATGTCGAGGCAGATGCTCTCCGCCGCCGCCGGCTGGTTCAGCAGCCGGTAGCGTTCGACCTTTTCGAGAGCGTGGGGAATAGCGCTGGGTGCGAGCGACTTGAGTGCCAGCATACGAGGCTCCGGTTACGAGTCGTGCGGCAATGCGCTGGTCAGGACGGCGTGCCACGCACGAGGCGGACCAGCGCCCTGAGTGGATCGTAGAAGCGGTCGACCACCCGCTCCTTGAGGGGAATGATCGCGTTGTCGGTAATGGCAATCCCCTCGGGACAGACCTTGGTGCAGCACTTGGTGATGTTGCAATACCCCACCCCGTCGGCACCGCGCAGCTCCTCCATCCGGTCGGCGGTGTCGAGCGGGTGCATCTCGAGCGCCGCGACGTACACAAAGTGGCGCGGTCC
>JANOFA010000049.1:0-2077 GCA_031413355.1 Gemmatimonadota bacterium
GTCGATCCGCAGGAAACCGCCGCGCTCGAGGTGCTGCTGGCGCAGGTGAAGACGCCCGCGCAGCTGGAGGGGGTCTTCCAGCGGCTCAAGCAGCGGATGGTCGAGCAGGTGCTCCAGGCCGAGCTCACCGAGCACCTGGGCTATCCGCCGGGCGCGGGACGCGGGCCCGAGGGGAATGCGCGCAATGGGACGTCGGCGAAGACGGTGCTGACCGACAAGGGCGCGCTGCCGCTGGCGATTCCCCGGGACCGCACGGGGACCTTCACGCCGGCGTTCGTCCCGAAGGGGGTGCGGCGGCTGCCGGGGTTCGACGCCAAGGTGCTGTCGCTGTACGCGCGGGGCCTGACGGTGCGCGAGCTGCAGGCCCACCTGGAAGAGTGCTACCAGGTCGAGATCTCGCCGGCGGTGATCACGGCGGTCACCGACGCCGTCCTGGCCGAGGCGGCGGCGTGGCAGCAGCGCCCGCTGGAGCCGGTGTACATCGCCGTGGTGCTCGATGGATTGCGGGTCAAGATCCGCACTGAAGGGCTGGTGCAGCAGCAGGTGATCTACCTGGCCCTCGGGGTGCGCCCGAGCGGCGAGAAAGAGGTGCTGGGCTTCTGGCTCGCGGCGCAGGAAGGGGCCGCCTTCTGGCAGCGGGTGCTGAGTGATCTCCAGGGGCGCGGTGTCCAGGATATCCTCATTGCGCTCATCGATGGCCTGGCGGGCTTCCCCGACGCCATCCACGCGGTCTTTCCCCAGACGGTGGTGCACCAGTGCGTGGTGCACCTGGTGCGGCAGAGCCTGGCGCAGGTCAACTGGCGCGAGCGCAAGGCCGTCGCCAGCGCCCTGCGCGGCATCTATCAGGCGTCGGGCGAGGCCGCCGCAGCGCAGGCGCTCACCGACTGGGCGGCGAGCCCCCTGGGTGAGGCGCATCCCGAGATCACGGCGCTGTGGCAGCGGCACTGGGAGCGGATCGCGCCCGCGCTCGCCTATCCCGTCCCGGTGCGTCGGCTACTCTACTCGACCAATGCGATCGAGAGCCTGCACCGGACGCTCCGCAAGAGCCTCAAGGTGCGGGGGCACTTCCCCTCGGCCGAGGCCGCGAGCAAACTGCTCTACTTGGCGCTCCGCAACGCCGAGGCCCGGCTGGGCACCCCGCAGCACTGGATCGAGGCGATGCGACACATCCGCCTGCTCTTCGGGGACCGGGTCCCCGCCTGGCAGTGAACACGGCTCATACACAAAGAATCAGACACTCCCGGTTGGGGGCGCCTCGCCGAGCGCCGCCTGCGCCGCGCGCTGCACGTCGCCCTCGCCCTCCGCTGCGATCCGCGCCAGCGCCTGACGCGACGCCGCCGTTCCCGCCTCAGCCAGCGCCCGCACCACCGTCACCTGCTTCCGGACGTGCGCCCCACCGAATGAGAGCAGCGCTTTCCGCGTGAGCGCGATGCGCACCAGCGCCTGGGTCGCCTCGGGGGCATCGATGGCCGCGAGCGCATGGAGCACTTCATCCCACGCAGCGGGGTCCTTCTCCACCTCCAGCGCCGCGAGCAACGGCATTGCGATCGCGCCGGAGCCGCGCTTCGACAGCGCACGCGCCGCGTGGCCCCGGGTCTCTGGCGACGGATGGGCCAGCGCCTGGCGCAGCGGCTCGATGACTGCCTTGTCGCGATAGTGACCGAGGGCATCGATCACGGCGTGGCGCACGGCGGCATCGGGGTCCTGCACTCGTGGCGTCAGCGACGGCACCGCCTCGGGAAGCCCCAGCCGGCCCAGCAGTGTCGCGCCGAGCCTCACCTCGGCGGGACGGCGACTCTGCAGCAGCGGTGCCATGACCTGAAACGCCTCCGGCATCCCGGCGAGCGCGTCGACCAGAAACTCCCGCGGCCCGACGGTATCGCTGGCGCGCAGGATCTCCAGCATCAGTTCCGCCGCTGCCATCCCGCCGACCCGTAGCACCTCGGCGGTGCGGGCCCGCTCCTCGGGGACACGATACGCCTGTTCGATGAGGGCCTGCAGGACGGGCCGGGCAAGCATGCGCCGAAGTGATAGGCCGAAGGTGCGGCGGGTTTCCTCCGACAGCGCGGGGATGAGG
>JANOFA010000050.1:0-2000 GCA_031413355.1 Gemmatimonadota bacterium
GCTGCCCTCGACATAGAGACCCTTGACCTTGTCGACGTCGTAATAGGCCGACACCTTCGGGCTCAGCGGGCCGCTCAGCCCGACCTTGCCGTAGACTTCAATGGTGTTGAAGTCCTTGGTGAAGCCGACGTCGTTGGGGAAGATGTAGCCGGTGACGCCCGCAGTGATGGTCGCCGGGCCGGCCGGAATCCCGATCTCACCCCACCAGTCGAACTCCGCCACGTTGAAAGCTGACGCGCCGCCCGATTCCGAGAGGTTGTCGCCATCGTACTTGCCCAGGTCGATGTTGGCCCAGCCGCCGGCGGTCACCGAGGCCTTGCCCAGCGGAATGGTCACATAGGCGTCGGGCTGCAGCACCGGCTTGCCGGTGTACGTGACACCGCGCCAGACGTAGCTGCTGAATACTGCGGCATCCAGGCCGAACGTCGCCTGCGCCGCCGCGGGCGATGCCACGACGAGTGCGGCGAGAACTCCGCCCAAAACGATTGCACGCTTCATACGTTCTCCGGAAGGAAGGGAACTGCTGGTGGAGTACCGCGAGAGACTCAAGGACAAAAATGACCGACCCGCTCTTCATTTGGAGGAGCGGGCCGATTGCGTGCCGCTACTCCAGCACCGCTACCGCTCCGCCCCAGCGCCGGACCGATTGGCATTGTTCGGACGGGTCCGCCAGGCAAGAAACATGATCGTGGAGTTGAGGTGCACGCCAAACAACCGCTCTTAACAGGTATATACGCCCCGGGAAAACCTCTGTCAAGCAACCGCGCCGGGGATATCTTGTCTGTCACCATGTCCGGCCTCTCGCCCGATCCGGGCGCCAGCTTCACCGCGCTCCTCACCCACCTGGTCCACCTGCTCCGCACCGCGCCGGAGCAGGAGGATGCCGTGCGCGACACCGTGACCCTGCTGGTGGCGCGAGTGGCGCGACAGCCGGCCGCGATCGAGGCCGGTATCGAGAACAGCTGGGCAAATGACGGCGACCCACTGAGAGAACGGCTTCAGCTGCGCCAGGTGGACGACATCCAGGTGGCCCCCGGTGCGACCGCCGTCGAGTTCCTCACCGTGCTCCGCGCCCTGGCCGACGACACCGCGCCCATCCCGAGCACCGCCAAGGTCCGGGTCAAGCTGCTGCCCGACCCGTTGCCCATCCAGTTCTCCGGTCCGCGGGACTCGATGCCCGATGCGACCGCCGGCACCCTGCTGCCCCGCGCTCGGCAGGGCGATCAGCTCGCGGGCACGGTCGAGGGCATCCTGCGGGAGCTCGACAAGGCGATCCGCCGCGAGCAGTGGCACGCCACGCTGCACAATGCGCAGGCCGCGCAGCGCCTCATCCCCGCGCTGTCAGAGGAAACCCGCCGTACCTTCGGCCTGTCGCTCCGGCGCATGCTGGCCCGGCCCGTCCTGCAGGCCCTCATCGAACAGGCCTATCGGGTCCCCGAGGAGCGGGCCCGTACCGCCGAGGTGCTCCGTGGCGGCGGTATGGCGGCGGCGGAACTGATGCTGGAGATCCTGCGCGCCAGCGATACGGTCGGGCCGCGGGAGTTTCTGGTTGACGCGCTGGCCGGCATGCCGGAGGCGTTCCAGGTCATGGCGCCGCTGCTGCAGAGCCGCCGTCCCGCCGAGGTGCGGCTGGGCGCGACGCTGCTGGGCCGGCTGGGGCTTCCCGAGGCGGTGCCGTCGCTGACGCCACGAGTGCAGGACCCCGATGCCGAGGTGCGCCACGCCGTGATCGATGCCCTCGGTCACTATCGCGACAAGGCAGTCATCGAACCGCTACGCCAGGCGCTGACCCATTCGTCGCCAGAGACCCGGGGCCATGCGGCGCGCGCGCTCTCGAAGCGCGGCTCCGGCGCGATCGCGATGCCGTTGCTCGCGGCGCTGGAGGTGGAGAAGGACCCCGCTGCGTGGGATGAAGTGCTCCATGCGCTCGCGGCCATCGATGCCCCCGAGGCGACCCAGGCGCTGGTGCGCATCGCGCTCACGCGGAAAGCGCTGCTCTC
>JANOFA010000051.1:0-5212 GCA_031413355.1 Gemmatimonadota bacterium
CTTTTCGTCCCTATATCAGAGGATACATTGGACCGGCGCTATTAAAAATTGCCGTAAGAAGAGGATCTTTCGAAGATACTTTCCTTCATGCTGGTTTAGGACTTGGCGCGGTCTGGCCAGCCTGCTGGTGCGGGGGGTGGAGGCGGAGGCAAGATCGCTGGGGTACGCCGCCGTTCACCTGCACACGACGGATCAGGTGGACTTCTTTACCAGGCGCGGCTGGCGCTGGATCGAGGATGTCACGCAGTGGAATCGACGGATCACGATCATGGGGAAGGGACTCGACGAGCCCGCTGGGCCAAGTCTGGTATGGAAAAAGGACTCGTCCAGCCGGTGGGGTCGGGTCCGGCAGCACGAACGCCGGAGGCGGGTGGGGCCGCGTCCGGCGTCTTGATCTCCGGCCTCGGGGCCGGTGCAGCGTTGAGCTATTTCGGCGGCCCGGGAATCCCGGACCCGGAACGTCAGGTGCGCTCGCGTTCGCCGCGGCCAGCGCTGCGGCGACGACGCCGTGCGGCGGCCTGCTTGAGCTGACGCGCCTCGCTCGGCTTCACGTAATGGCGCCGACGGCGGAGTTCCTTGAGGATCCCCGAACGCTGCACCTTCCGCTTGAACAGCTTGAGCGCGACTTCGATGCGGTCGCCATCACCCACGATCACTTCGCTCATCCGCCGGTCTCCCTTGCCTCTGATTGCCCCGACGAGCGGGGCTGGGTGGGCCCGCCCGCCTCGCGGCGGACGGGCACTCCATCCGTTCTACGCGACCAGGCGCTTAGCGCCCGAGCCGGACAACCTTCTCAGCGGCCGGACCCTTGGCGCCCTGAACGATGTCGAATTCCACACGCTCGCCCTCGGAGAGGCTCTTGAAGCCCTGACCCTCGATGGCGGAGTGGTGAACGAAGCAGTCCTTCTCGCCGCTTTCGGGGGTGATAAAACCGAACCCCTTGGCGTCATTGAACCACTTCACGGTGCCAGTAGCACGTGCCAT
Organism: Gemmatimonadota bacterium; assembly: GCA_031413355.1. Lineage (GTDB taxonomy): Bacteria > Gemmatimonadota > Gemmatimonadetes > Gemmatimonadales > GWC2-71-9 > JADJOM01. The sequence goes on from JANOFA010000051.1 coordinate 985, forward strand.
GACAAACTCCCTGTATACTGTAATCGGAGTCCGGCAAGGCCGTACAGACCGACTACGTGTGACTCGTGAACATGCCCTCACGCTGGGCCCTGCGTCTACCGCAGGTCTTGAGGGGCGGACCATTCGGGCCGCTCCCACACTCAAAAAGAACGGGGCCTGCGCACTTGCGAGGCCCCAATCTGTTCCTCGTACCTTACCGCTCGTCATTGACGTTCGGGAATGCGGGATGAAAATAGTGTGGACAGCGCCAAACCGCAAGGGCCAATGTCAGATAGACCCTTCGCGTACGCGGCGGCAGACCACCGCTCTTCCAGTCAGGGTAACTTCGCGCCCTCTGCCCAGACCCGATCCACCCCCTCAGACCCTGCCCTGACCCGGAGCCACCACCGTTGAGCCCGATGCACAGCTGGCACCTGCTTGGCTGGTCGGTCGCTGCCTCCGCCGCGATCCTCCTCGGTCCCGCGCAGCCCGCATGGGTGTTCGAACCCGAGGCGGGCGCCACCATCCGTTCGCTCTGGGACGCAAGTGTCACCGCGCAGCAGGAGCGCGTCGCGTGTCTTGCGGGTACGGTGGACCCCGATACCGTCGTGGTCACCGCGGCTCGGCCGCTCGAGCCAATGGAGACCGATTCGCTGACCGCGAGTGCGGAGGCCTCGCTTGAGGAATGCGGCCCACCGCAGTGGATCGGGACGCTCCATACTCACGTCCGCTCGACCGACGACCCGGCGCCAGCCCCTCACTTCAGCGGTCAGGACCGCGTGGTGATGTCGCTGTGGGCCTCCCGCTGGCGCCGGCCGGGAGCGTTCTGTGTCGCCTACGGCCCTCGCTCCGCCCATTGCGAGGTGTATCCATTGCGCGCGCCTGCCCGGGATTCAGGCATGCCACGGTGAGCCCTTCCGCCCGGAAGCGAGGCGGGTAATATCTCCTCGACGCCGCACCCAGCACTCCCCTGTACCGAGGTTGCCATGCGACTGCTCCCCCTGCTTCTGCTCGGCCTCCCCCTGGCGATGGCCTGCGGCGGCTCCAGCAGTGATCCGAACAAGACCTACAACGTCGCGGCGACCAACCAGAACGAGACGGGTAGTCCCGGGCAGGACCGAGTGGTCACGTTCACCCTCACCGTCACCGATGACAACGGTCAGGTCGTGTCGGGCAACGCGATCATTCTCCAGGTCCCCGTCGGTACTGCCGCGCCCCCTAGCCCGGTCACGAACGTCGCTGGGCAGGCCGCGATTACCTGGACCATCCTCGTGGCCGCCCAGACTGCCGGCAACCTCGAACGGCTCGCCTTCTGCGCCCCCGGCGCCGGGGAATCCTTCTGCAAGACCAACCTCAGCGGCCCCGACAGGGTGACAGTGCAGTTCTAGAGAGGACCGGGGGAAACCTGGTCGCCCGCCTTTCTTGCTCCGGCCGGCCCGCCTATTCTTGGGCTCGATGCCCACGAGCCCGTCCCGCACCCGACCCGAGCCGTTCGACGACGCGCGGCTGAAGATTCAGTCGATCGCCCAGGCGTACGGCTTCCGCATGATCAGTCTGGAGTACCCCGACGCAGCCACGCCTCACGCCGTCATCGAGTTCCAGCGCCGCGGTATGGGGTTCCGCCTGGTGTGGGAGGGTGGGATCCAGGCGCTGTTCATCGAAGCAGCGCGGCTGGCGGGGAACGACGCTGTGTCGCGCTGGCAGGATATCGAGTGGCGGATCGCCGGCAAGCAGCTCCCGCTGAATCGCGAGACTGGCCCGGAACGCATCGAGGAACTCGCTGGCGCGCTGGAACGGTTCCTCGCAGCACCGCCCGAGGCCGGATGAGCCCGCCCGTCTCGTTCCGCCTGCTGACCGGGGCAACCGCGGAGGCAGGGCTCGCGGCGCTACCCCCGACGGGCCTGGCCGTTCTCTACAAACACAGCTCCCGTTGTGGCATCTCACTCATGGCGCGGGAGGAAGTGGAGCTGTTCGCCACCGCGCGACCGGATGTGCCGATCTTCCAGCTCGACGTCGCCGCACAACGGCCGCTCTCCCAGGCGCTTGCTGCCCTGCTGAATGTCCCGCACGCGTCGCCCCAGGTGCTGCTGCTGCGGGACCAGCGGCCAATCTGGTCCGCGAGTCATTTCCGGATCACGGCCGCTGCCCTGACCGCGGCTGTCTCGGGTGACCCCGGGGAATCCACCGGCCGCCAAGCCTCATGACCCTCCCTCCCCTTCCACTGGGGTTTCTGGCCGCCACTCCGCGCACCCAGGCGGAATTTCGCACCGCGCTTGGAGCCTTCCTCGCCGAGGGGCATTCCCGGTTCACGTCCAGATCGGTGGGCTGGTTCTTCACCCGGCAGGGCGCCGCCTGGGCGCCGGCGGGACACATCCGGCATCTCAGTCGCGCCAGCCGGCCGCTGGTGACGGCATTGAACCTCCCCCGCCTGCTGCTGAGGCTGCGTTTCGGACGCCCCAGTGGGCCCTCGGAGGGGTATGAGCACATCCGCAGTCGATACCTCGACTTGCTGGATGCCGGCGCGACGGCGGGGCGCTTTGCCCCTCCGCCCGAGCCACTCCCGGCCGACCCGGAGGCACGCCGGGCGGAGATTCTGGCGGAGTGGTCCCGCACCACGGTGGATCTGGTCAACGCCTCCGGCCGCTGGCCCGAGGCATCCCTGGACCGGTACCAGTTGCCGCATCCCCTGCTCGGCATGCTCACCGTGCACGACATGCTGGACTTCACCCTCTACCACACGGCCCATCACCTGCGCCGCATTCTGGAGCGCGACGCGCATGCCTGAGCCTCCCGACCTCCTCGCCAGCCTGACCGCGCTTCTGACTCGCGACCTGCAGGCCCTTCGCCGTTCAATCGAAGCCTACCCCGACGACGCCCTGCCCTGGCGCCAGCCGCCAGGGTTGCCTAACTCGGCAGGAACGCTCGCACTCCATGTTGCCGGGAATCTCCGTCACTTCGTGGGAGCGACGCTTGGCAGCACCGGCTACGTGCGCGACCGGAACCATGAGTTTGCGGCCCGGAACCTGTCCCGCACCGAGCTGGCGGCGGGCCTCGCGGCAACTGAAGCGGATATGAGGCACGCCCTGGGGCGCCTGACGACGGCGGACCTGCAGCGGGACTATCCGCTCCCGGTCGCCGGCCACCGCTTCGGCACCGGCGACTTCCTGCTCCACCTGGTCAGTCACCTTTCCTACCACCTCGGCCAGGTGGACTATCACCGGCGGGTGGTGACCGGAGATGCGACCGCCATCGGAGCGATGGCACTGCCGGCGCTCGCCTCTGCCCGCCCGGTCGATGGGTGAGGGTGACCCCCGGGCGAATGGGGTGCCCGGTGCGTACGACCGGATCTACGCCGTGGTGCGGCGAATCCCGCGCGGCCGGGTAGCGACCTATGGCCAGGTGGCGGCGGTGGCGGGACTCGCCGGACGCGCTCGCCAGGTAGGCTATGCCCTGCACGCGCTTCCCAGCGGCAGCGTTGTCCCGTGGCATCGGGTGATCAACAGCGCCGGCCGGGTGAGCCTGCCGCCGGATACCGGCGGACTCGACCAGCAGTTTCGGCTGCTGGCCGAGGGTGTAGACGTGACCCTCGGCGGCAGGATCTCGCTGCCGCGGTTTCAGTGGAAGCCGACCGCCCGCTCCCGCCGCTCATGAGCAAATGATTGCAATCGGAGGATTCACGACGATGCCGATGCAGCAACGTGCGACCGATTCAGCCATCGGGTTGCCACTGCTCGTCGCGGCGGGGCCAGCTGGAGGCGCTCACCCTGCTGCTGGCGCCCCAGTCCACCGGGCCGTGACCCAACCGCGATGACGACCTTTGAACGGAAAGTGTGCATGCTGGGCGCGGCAGGTGTCGGCAAGACGAGCCTCGTGCGGCAGCTGGTCGAGGGGATTTTCTCGGAGCGCTACCACTCGACGATCGGTGTGAAGGTGGATCGGAAGGTGGTGGCCATTGGCGAGCACGAGATCGCCATGGCGTTGTGGGATATCGAGGGCGAAACGAAGCTCCGCTCCGTGCGACCGCGCTACCTGCGAGGTGCGGCCGGCTACCTGCTCGTCGCCGATGGCACCAATCCCGACACCCTCCACGTCGCCCACGATCTGCAGCAGCGCACCCACGACCGGATGCTGGACCTCCCCTTTGCCCCGGAGGCGGGGCTCTCGGCGTTCGAGCAGAGCCTGGTCTCAGGGGCGGCGCAGGTCACCGTGCTTCGGTGCAACTTCGGTCGACTTGCCGACCACGTCCCCA
>JANOFA010000052.1:0-1627 GCA_031413355.1 Gemmatimonadota bacterium
GCTCACGGCCCGCATTGCGTTTTTCCGGTTGGCCGATCAATTGATCCGCGAAGACAAAAAGACCGAAGCTAAAAAGGTGCTGGATTATTCGTTAAGTGTGATACCCGACAACACGATTCATGGCAGGTGGCAGGTGGCAGGGAGTAGGGAGGAGGTCGGCGGTGCGCTGATGGCTGACGGCTGACAGCTGACGGCTGATGGCTGACGGCTGATGGCTGACGGCTGATGGCTGACGGCTGCTTCTCCCCGCTTTACCTTTCCCCCGTGTCCTCCCCCCGCATCGTCCTGGTCCGCTTCAGCTCGCTCGGCGACGTCCTGCTCATGACGCCGCTGATCCGGGCCTTGCGGGCCCGCCATCCGGCCGCCACACTCACCGCGGTGACCAAGGAGGTCTGGGCCCCGCTCCTCTCGGCCAATCCCCATCTCGATGAAGTGGTGACGATCACGCCGGGGGATTCGGTGGTCGGGCTCGCCCGCGGGCTCCGGGGTGCCAGCTACACCCACCGCCTCGACCTGCACAGCAGTGCCCGGAGCCGCATGCTCCGGCTGCTCGTGCCGGGACACTGGGACAGCTACCGGACGCGCCGGCGCGAACGGCGCACGCTGATCCGGCAAAAGCGGGACACCTACGGCATTCATGTCCCGGTCGCGGAGCGCTACTTCGATGCGGCCGCCGAACTGGATGTGCGCCCCGACGGCGGACCGGCCGAGCTGTTCATCAGTCCGGCGGCGGAAGCCCGGGCCGATGGCTGGCTCGCCGCGAACCGCATGGATGAGGCGGCACCGCTGGTGGCGCTCGCACCCGGCGCTGCTCATGCGACCAAGCGGTGGCCGCTGGCCCACTGGCGTGCCCTGGCCGCCCACCTCGGCCAGGCCGGAGCCCGCACGGTGGTGTTAGGCGACGAGCGGGAGCGGGAGGCATCCGCCTGCGTCGTTGCCGCCAGCCCCGGCCGGTCGGTCAGCGCCGCCGGCGACCTCGACCTGCAGGCGAGCGGTGCCCTGCTCCGCCGCTGCCGGGTGCTGGTCTCGGGCGACACCGGCCCGATGCACCTGGCCACGGCGGTCGGCACGCCGGTCGTCGCCCTCTTCGGCCCGACCGTCGAACTGTTCGGGTTCTTTCCGTACAAGGCCCGCGCGACCATCCTCGAGCGGCCGCTGGCCTGCCGACCCTGCAGCAGCAAGGGCGGGCAGCACTGTCCGCTGGGACATCAGCGCTGCATGACCGAAATCCTGCCCGACGAAGTCCTGGCCCGGACCCTGGAGTGGTGCCGATGAGCGGAGCCGATGCCGCCGCGCTGGAACTGATGGGCCTGCTGCCCCGCACCGGCCGTGGTCCCAAGCGCGAGGGGCTCTACGCCGTGTGGCTGACGCTCCGGGTCGCCCAGGACATGCTGCTCGATCCCCCGCTACCCGAACGCGCCATGCGCCGGCGCCTCGCCGCACTGGAGCACCGGCTCACCAGCCTCACGGTCCCGCCACCGCTGCGCCGGGCGCTGCATGCCGCACTGGTGCATCTGCGAGATGACGGCGTCCCCGCCGTCGCCCTCGTTCTCACCGCGCTGGTCGCCCCGGTGCGTGAAACCATCGGAGGCGAGGCCGCCGATGCCATCCAGCGTGCCGGCCGCGC
>JANOFA010000053.1:0-4139 GCA_031413355.1 Gemmatimonadota bacterium
CAGTCGTACCGCTCCGCCAGCACCCGTGGCAGGAACTCGGTGACGAACTGCAGCGGGATGAACAGTGAATCGCGGACGAGAAACGCCGGTCCGGCGAGGGGCTGCAGCCGGTCGTTGAACAGCAGGACCGGCGCGTGCAGCAGGAAACGAAAGGTCTGCCGGGCACACACCAGCTCGAGCCAGGGATCGGCGGCTCGGATGGTACCGCCCAAGGCCTTCACCAGTGCCAGGGCTGGAAGGCCGGGTCCGGAACGCGGGTCGATGGTGATGGCGAGACGGGTCGCGCCGCGCGGGGTCTGGATGGTCAGGTTGCCCGGGAGCCGTGGCGGGGCGACGGCCTGGTCCGACAGCCCGCCCGTCACAATGCCGGCGCGAGGCGAAGCCGCGAGGAGCAGGAGGGCGGCGACGGCGATCACTCGCTGCGCCCCTTGGTGTTGAAGGCCCGGGCGATCTCACGGTCGACGACGCGCGCCTTGGCGTCCTGCCGCTTGTCGTGCAGCTTCTTGCCGCGTGCGAGTGCGATGGTCACCTTGGCCCGGCCCCGCTTGAAGTAGAGTTCCAGGGGGACGAGTGTGAGCCCCTTCTGTTCCACCGCGCCGATCAACCGTTCGATTTCGCGGCGATGCAGCAGCAGCTTCCGCGAGCGCACCGGATCGTGGTTGTAGCGATTGCCCTGCTCGTACGGTGTGACGTTGACACCCTCCAGCCAGACCTGTCCGCCGGCCAGCCGGGCGAAGCCTTCCTTGATCGAGGCCTTGCCGCTCCGCAGCGACTTCACCTCGGTACCGGTCAGCACCAGCCCCGCCTCCCACGTTTCAAGAATGTGGTAGTCGTGGGTCGCCCGCGGATTCCGGGCGACCAGCAGCCTGCCGTCCTCATCGGGTGCGGAAAGTCGGGCACACATGATCGTCTAAGCCGAAGATAGACAGGGGCTTGGAGGGAAGGAAGGCGAGGCGGGAAAGGAGCGGGCCGCGGCGAGTCACAGCAAAGGGCGAATCCGCTGTGGGATTCGCCCTGGTGCCGCCATCTGAATCTTCGAGATCATGAGTGCCGAAGGGGGGACTCGAACCCCCACGGGCTTGCGCCCACTGCGCCCTGAACGCAGCGCGTCTACCAATTCCACCACTCCGGCGTGGGGGGACAAAGTACCGGGAGAGGGGCGGGGAGGTCAACTCAGCCGTTGGCCATTAGCCGTTGGCCTTTGGCTTAAAGCGTTCAGCGGTCAGCGGTCCGTACCGGCACCATGGCACCGGCTGACGCGATATAGCTCAATGCTGAACGCCGATTGCTGAACGCTGAACGCTGAATGCTCCCCGCGCCTTAATACCTGTTCAACGACGGATCGATCTCCTCCGCCCACGCCTCGATCCCGCCCGCGAGACTGCGCACCTGGCCGAATCCGGCGGCGCGGAGATACTCCACCGCCTGCAGCGACCGCATCCCGTGATGGCAGTAGACGACCAGCTCCGCTCGTGGATCCAGTTGGCCCATCCGCTCCGGCAGTGCCATGAGTGGGATAAGTGTGGCGCCGTCGAGATGCACGATGTCCCATTCCACCTGCTCGCGGACATCGAGCAGCGTGAGCGGACGACCAGCACGGAGCTCCCGCGCCAGCTCGGCGACGGTGACCTCGGGTCCCTGCGGCGTGTGCGATCCGATCCCGCAGAACGCCTCGTAGTCGATGAGCCCGGTGATGGTCGGGTGGGCGCCGCAGAGCGGGCACTCGGGGTCCTTGCGCAGCGTGAGCTCACGAAACTGGAGCCGCAGTGCATCGAACAGGACCAGTCGTCCAACGAGCGTCTCCCCGATGCCCAGCAGCAGTTTGATGGCTTCCAGTGCCTGGAGCGTGCCGATGACGCCTGGCAGCACGCCGAGCACACCGCCTTCCGCGCAGCTCGGCACCAGCCCTGGGGGCGGCGGCTCGCGGAAGAGGCAGCGGTAGCAGGGCCCGCGGGTGGCGTCGAACACCGATACCTGACCGTCGAACCGCACCACGCTGCCATAGACCAGCGGCTTGCCAGACAACACGCAGGCGTCGTTCACCAGGTAGCGGGTGGGGAAATTGTCGCTGCCGTCAATGACGACATCGTACCCCGCGATGATCCGGAGCGCGTTGGCGGAGGTGAGCCGATCGGCGATCGGGAAGACGGTGATCTCGGGATTGAGATCGTGCAGCCGCGCACGGGCGGAGGCGAGCTTGAGCTCGCCGAGCTGACTGGTGCCGTGGAGAATCTGGCGCTGCAGATTGCTCAGATCCACGGTGTCGAACTCGATGATGCCGAGGGTGCCCACCCCTGCCGCCGCGAGATAGAGCGCGGCCGGCGAGCCCAGGCCACCGGCACCGACCAGCAGGACGCGGGCCGCCTTGAGGCGCTGCTGGCCCGCGAGACCGACCTCGGGAAGCAGCAGGTGCCGCGAGTAGCGCAGCAGCTCGTCGGGGGAGAACGGGGGGGAGTCCGCAACGCGAACGCCCGGCGCGGGAGGCCGGGCGGGAGTCGTCGGATCAGGCGGCGCCATCGGGAATCAGCTGGCCGGGGAGATCATCACCAGTTCCTGGACCTGGGTCTCATGCTTCATGAGGTCCGCGACGGAGATGCTGGCGAGGAGCTCATCCACCCGCTGCTGCAGCGCGTGCCACACCGGCCGGATGCTGCAGGCGCTGTTCGGGGCGCAGCGCTCGGCGTCGACCGGATGCGCCTCGCAGTTCATCTCGAAGGTCTGATGCTCCGAGGCCGTCATGATATCGCGGATGGTGATGAGTTGCGGTTCCTTGGCCAGATAGTACCCGCCACGCGCACCCCGCACGCTCTCGACCAGTCCGGCCCGCCGGAGACGGAGCAGGATCTGCTCGACATAGTCTCCGGGCAGCCGCTCCTGCTCCGCGATCTCGCGCGCGGCCACCGGACCGCTACCTGACGCACCCCGCCTGGCGAGGTGAATCGAGATGATGAGGCTGTACTCGGTCCAGGTAGTGATGCGCATGGGGGAAAAGCTAGGTGACTCTGCGCAGCCGGGCTAGGGGCTGGTGACAGGCAGTGATGGGGGTCAGCCCCGGGCGCACGGCCTTTCACCCCAGCGCCGCCTATCACCCCCCGGCGGGAATGCCCTTCCCTCCCCCGGGCACGCCGATCTCGGTCATCGCGCGGAGGTCGAGCGTCTCTTCGAGTTCCTTTCCCTGCAGCAGCCCTTTCTTGATCACCAGTTCCTTGACCGTCAGCCCGGTGGCGATTGCCTCCTTGGCCAGCTTGGCGGAATCGGCGTACCCGAGCTTCGGCGCCAGCGCCGTCACGATTGCCGGACTCCGCTCCAGCCAGTAGGCACAGAGTTTCTCGTCGGCCTCGATGCCGGCAATGCAGCGCTCGGCAAAGACGTGGGTGGCGTTGCCGACGATGATCAGGCCGAAGACGATGTTGTGGGTCATCACCGGCATCATGACATTGAGCTCGAGCTGGCCTGCCTCCGCCGCCAGCGCGACGGTGGTATCGAGTCCGAGCGCCTGGAAGCACACCTGATTCACCATCTCGGCAATCGAGGGATTCACCTTGCCCGGCATGATGCTGGACCCGGGTTGCACCGCCGGCAGCAGGATTTCGGCGAGACCGGTGCGGGGGCCGGAGGCGAGCAGCCGGATGTCGTTGGCGATCTTGGCGAGATCGAGCACCCACGCCCGGAACGCGCCGGAAAAGCTCGCGATGTCGCCCATGGACTGCATCAACTGGATCCGGTCCTGGCCGACACGCAACTCGAGGCCGCTGACCTGGCGCAGGTACTTCACCATCAGCTCGGGATAGACCGGCTCGGCATTGATGCCGGTGCCGACCGCGGTCCCGCCAATGCCGAGGTCCCGGAGCCAGTCGGCGGCCTGGGCGAGTTTCTGGCGATGCCGCTCGACGGTGTGCCCCCAGGCGGTGAATTCCTGGCCGAGACGGATCGGGGTGGCGTCCTGCAAGTGGGTGCGGCCGGACTTGATGATGTGGTCGAACTGCTTTCCCTTTTCCAGCATTGCCCCGGCGAGCTTCGCCATGGCATCGAGCAACAGCGGCACCATCGCGTTTGACCCGTACGTCGAGAACCGAGACACCGGCAGCTTCATCCTCATTGATCGGATGAGCCATGACACGGTTGCTGCAGGCCTGGTG
>JANOFA010000054.1:0-1937 GCA_031413355.1 Gemmatimonadota bacterium
GCATGATGCGTCGGGAAGGATGGTGCGATGGCCAGCACACCTGTGGCCTGATGAGGCTGTGTCTACCTGGCGGCAGTATGCTGCAAGGGGCGGCCTGGCCGCGCTGCGAAAGTCGACTACGGGAGCGTCGCCTCTGTCGCCGTGGTGTTCGGCAGAAGGTCATTTCCATTCTGACTCGCCGCGACCGTAAGCACCGTCGCCGATGTGACGCCCCCGCCACCGAGATCGTTGAACGTGCAGCTGTAGATCCCCTGCAACCCGATCTGCGGCGCCGGATTGGTGCTGAAGTTGAGAAACTGCACCTGCCCCGCCACCGCGCCGTTGAACGTCCCGTTGGTGAGCCCCGATCCTCCCACGTTGGTGCAGCCCGCGAACTGCAACCGCACCGGGTCGTAGGATACGATTCCCTGAATGGCCTGGACGTCATCGGGACCGGTCCCGTTGACCAGCGGGTCATTGAATGTGGACATATCCAGGTTCGCCGTCAGCGTGACGGTGCTGCCGAGATCCACAAAGGCGCTGGCGTAGGCGTAGCTGGATCCGGCCGCGGTGCACACCAGCGTGATGTCGACGGTCACGCTCCCGCCACTGGTCAACCCGCTGTAGGCGATGGGGCCGGGATCGGCACATCCGATGGGGAGACCGGCCAGTGCGATGATGCCGGTTCCATCGCTCACATTCACATTCGCCACGCTGTAGCTGCCACCGCTTCCGGTTGTCACCGGCGGGGCCGAGCCGAGGCCGGTCGGGGTGGCTGTCACCGATATCCCTGCGGTACTGGCTCCGGTGGAGGCGGTGACCGCACCCTGGATGGTGCCCACCAGGATCGGTGGGGTACAGGTCACGTTCAGGGTCACCGAGGTGACGGCACCGGAAATCACGAAGACCGGCTGAGGCGCCGGCGCAGTACAGATGCCGGGCAGGCCGGTCAGCCGCAACGTGTCGGTTCCCGCCGGAAGGCCGGTGAGGGTGAAGGCGCCCAGAGCGTCAGAGACCGTGACCGATCCACCCGCGGCGGTGACCGTCACGCCCGCCAGGGTGCCCAGCGCAGAAGAGAAGACGCTCCCGCTGATCGACCCGGGCGGCGCCGACTGATTCACGATGTCCGCGGCCACAAGCAGGCGCGCGGTGAATTGCCCAACGGTCGGATCAATGTCGAATCCGACTCGGCGACTCAGACTGGTCGTGCCACCGACAAGCGGCGCGGGGAACTCCTCCCACCGGTAACAGTCGTTGCTCCCGACACAGGTGGAGTCGTTGAAGAAGTTGAACGGGTTGCCATCCCAGTCCAGGCTCGGCGCAACCAGGCCGAAGCTCGGCAGAACGACGATGACATCGTTGCCGCTGCCACCGGTCGAGCTCCCGCCGCTGGTTGTCGCCACGGCGATGTCATACGGAAAGAGCAGCAAGCCGCTCGTGCCGGGGGGCGGAAGCGGAAAGAGCGTCGGGCCGGCGATATCCACCGCAATCAGCCGGTTGGACACGCTGATATCGAAGGACACCCGCACTTTCCCTGGGGTGAAGGCGCCGACCGGCGAGGCGGAAAAATTGGAACTGGTCAGGACGACGACGTCGCCGCCAATCAGCGAGAATGCCGGTCCCCGCGCCCTGCCCGCGGTGACTCCGGCGATCGCCGTCGCACTCGGGCCGGTGATCGTCACCTTGCCCTGTCGCAGATCCACCTTGGTCAGGAATGCCGCCGCGACGGGCGAACCCGGATCGATCGGCGGGAAATCCGGCTCGAGACTCCTGAGCTGCGCCTCACACCCGAGGAGCGCGAGCACTCCGAGAAGCGTGGCCCCAACCCGGGAGGGAGTGACGGACCGGCGAATGAAGTATCCCATCGGTCAGGGTGTTGGCCCGCTCCATCCGCGCGTCCAGCCGGCATACCACGGGACGTTCGTTCCCGTGACATTGGCCGGCGGTGCAGCGCCGAC
>JANOFA010000055.1:0-5928 GCA_031413355.1 Gemmatimonadota bacterium
GGGGCTGGTGGGGCTGGCAGGAACGCCCCGTATGTGGCCAACAGATCGGCGACGGACGCCTGAAGCAGCGCTCGGAAGAGGAAGGGGTTGTGCACGCCGTGCGAGCCGTCCGGATGGCTTGCCAGCGCCTCACCCGCCAGCTGGGTGTTGAACAAGGCTCCCTTGGCCGCAGTGAGAACGGTGTTGAAGGGGGCATTCACGAAGTCGAGATCGTTCGGTGAATTCAGCTTGATCTTCGGCAGATATCCCGAGTCGGTCGGGAAGACGTCGAGCGCCTTGTTTTGATTGACATCGATCCAGAGCACATCGATGTATCCGTTCTTCTCAGTCTCGAACTGGGTCAGCCGCTGAACCGCGATCGCCTCCGTGGCATGGCAGCCCGACGCGGTGCACGATGTCCAGGACCGGCTGGGTCCATCAAACGCGCACGCGTTCGTGAACGTGGTGTCCGCGACCGGCGGGTTCTTCTGCTGCAGGCAGGGCAGCGGAAGGAAGCTGTGGCCGCTGAATGTGATCGAATTTCCGGCGGTGTCCACTCCGGTCAGCCGGTTCACATGGCAGCCGGCGCAGAGCTTGGGATTGGCGGTCGAGCCATGGCTGGAGAGAATGGTCGTCGTATCGTAGGAGCTTCCCACGGGGAAATACCCCGCCGTCCCGAACAGGACCGGGCCCTGGGCTCCGTGAGGTCCGCGGGAGCCGGAGGGGGTCGCGTCGCCCTGCCGGTTGTGGCACTGGGTGCACAGGTTCAGGGTGAGGTCCGGCGAGTCGATCGGGTACCGCAGCTGGCCGGGGAGAACATTCCCCTGGTCATCCTTTGCGGTGCCGTGTGGGTCGTGGCAGACGACGCAGTTCTGGGGCAGCAGGGTTGCGCTGCCGTTCTCCTTGTACGACCTGTTGCCGGCGAACCTCAGAATTGCGGCCTTGCCCTCATGACAGCCCTGACATCCAACCCGCCCGGCTGGGTAGGCGTTGAGCTTGCCATGCCGCGAGGAGAGCCACTCCTTCAGGTAGTTGTGATGCTTGGCGGGGGCGTTGTCGGTGTGACAGGCGCCGCAGCTGTTGTTCGCAATCGCGATCGCGGTGTCGATGTTGATGCTGGAGATCGGACGGGTGCTGTCGATCGAGGGGTTCGTCACATGCTGGAAGCCCGGTCCGTGACAGCTCTCGCACTGCACGTCGTGGTAGACCTCCGTCTGTACCGAATCGAAGCCCACCGTCGCCAGCGGCTGGTTGCCGCGCGAGTTGACGGTGTGGCAACCCTCGCAGAACGGCTGGGCGAACCCGCTGCTCTGCAGGCCGTTCCACGCCGAGGCATGTTTGGTTTGCACCCAGTCCGCCTGCTGCCCGACATGGCAATTGCCGCACGTCGTCTGCTGCGTGTTCGCGGTGTAGTAGCCGAGGAAGCCACTGGCGGCGTCCGGCGGTGTATTGAAGGGGGGGCGGTCTCGATAGACCGTGTCGGTGCAGGCGCCGAGGCCGGTGAGGGTCAGGGCGGCGAGTACCAGGAACAACGGGCGGATCCGGATCGCTCTGGAGTGCATGGTATCGTCCGTGGTGTACAGGGTTCGGGACTACAGTAAAACCACTGGGAGAAACCGCAAGACAATTCCGGGTGAAACTCTCTTCACAATTGCTTCACACTTCAGGGGCCCGTCTCACTTCGGTCTAACCGTGGGATGGGACGCCATGGACCGAGGGCTCATCCTGATGGGCGGCCACCGAAGGGTTGGACGGCGCCGTGCACCTCAGATTCATCTTTCCGCGCGCGACTGTTGTGGTACAGCGGGTGTCGGTACTTTTCTCTGGCGCGGCGGTGGAAGCATTTCTGTGGCCGTCGCAGCGACTTTCATCTTTCCGCGAGCAAGCCTGTGACAGCGGTTACCTGTCCCTCCTGCGGCAACGCCGCGACTGGCAAGTTCTGCCGCCATTGCGGCACCACGCTGACCAGCGACGCCTCCCCGGGCTGCGGTCGCTGCGGTGCCCCATTCGCGGCGGGGGCACGGTTCTGCGCCCAATGCGGTGCCTCGTCCATCGCAACCGCCGCCGGCGCGGGCCGGAACGAACGGCTCACCTGGTTCCTCGCCGGCGGCGGCGTGGTGGCGCTCGCGGGAGCGCTCGCGCTGGTACTGGGCCGGGACCGGCCGCCGCCGGTGGCCGAGGCTGGCGGGGCGGGGAGCGCGCCGTTCGCGGCGGGGACGAGTGCCGTCGACGGAACGCCGCCGGATATCAGCAACATGAGTCCGCGCGAACGGTTCGATCGGCTGTTCAACCGGATCATGCGGGCGTCGGAGTCGGGAGATGAAGCGACGGTCACCACCTTCGCGCCGATGGCGCTCTCCGCCTTCCAGATGCTCGATACCGTGAATGTCGACGCCCGCTACCACGTGGCACTCATTCAACTCCACACTGGGGATGTCGCCGGGGCGGCGACGCAGGGCGACAGCATTCTCAAGGCACAACCCGGCCACCTGTTCGGGTACATTGTGAAGGGAACGATCGCACGGTTCAACAAAGACCAGGCAGGGCTCGGCGTCGCCTATGCCGGGTTCCTGAAGCACTATGATGCCGAGGCCGCCCTGAAGCGGCCGGAATACGCAGAACATCCCCGGGCGGTGGAGGATTTCCTTGCCGCCGCCCGAGCGACCAAGGGAGGATCGGGGCAATGACGCTACTGGGGAACTTCGCGCTGTGGACCGCGCTGCTGGTGGGGGTCTGGACCGCGGTGATCGGGTTCTCGGGCCGGTGGCACGGCAAGCCTGGACTGACGGTGAGCGTGACCCGGAGCGTCTATGCGCTGTTCGGGGTCATGCTGGTCGCGGCGGCCTCGCTCTGGGTCGGGCTGATCAACCACGACTTCAATATCGAGTATGTCGCGAGCTACACCTCGCGCAATCTGCCGGGCTACTTCATCGTCTCGGCTTTCTGGGCGGGGCAGAAGGGCTCGCTGCTCTTCTGGGCGGTGGTGCTGTCCAGCTTTGCCGCGCTGGCCCAGTGGCTGACCTCGGCGCGGTACAAGGCGCTGCTGCCCTACGTCGCGGCGGTGACCAGTTCGGTGGTGGTCTTCTTCATCGCGGTGATGCTCTTTGCCGCCAACCCGTTTGCGCGGCTGGCCTTCACCCCGCCCGACGGCAACGGACTCAATCCGCAGCTGCAGAACATCGGCATGGTCATCCACCCGCCGATGCTCTACCTGGGCTACATCAGCATCACGATCCCCTTCGCCTTTGCGGTAGCCGCGCTGCTCTCGCGCCGGCTCGACACCGGCTGGATCCAGGCGATCCGCAAGTGGACCATCATGAGCTGGCTGTTCCTCTCCATCGGGATCACGCTGGGAATGTGGTGGGCGTACGTGGAGCTGGGCTGGGGCGGCTACTGGGCGTGGGATCCGGTGGAGAACGCCAGCCTGCTGCCGTGGCTCACGATGTCGGCGTTTCTCCACTCGGTGATGATCCAGGAGAAGCGCGGGATGCTGAAGCGGTGGAACATGGGGCTGATCTTCGGCTCCTTCCTGCTCAGCATCTTCGGCACGTTCATCACCCGCTCGGGAATCATCGCGAGCGTGCACAGCTTTACCCAGTCCAACGTGGGCTACTTCTTCCTCGCCTTCCTGCTGGGCACCTGCGTCCTCTCCTACACGCTGCTGTACACCCGGTGGGACCGGCTCGAGGCGGACGTCGAGCTGGAGAGCATGCTGAGCCGCGAGGCGGCGTTTCTCTTCAACAATCTGCTGTTCGTCGGGATCGCCTTCTCGGTCCTGTGGGGCACACTCTTCCCGATCCTCTCGGAGGCGGTGCGCGGGACCAAGATCTCGGTCGGGCCACCGTTCTTCAACAAGGTGAATGTGCCGCTGGGCCTGGCGCTGTTGCTGCTCACCGGCATCGGGCCGCTCATCGCCTGGCGGAAGGCGTCGGCCGCCAACCTCAAGCGCCAGTTCATCTGGCCGGTGATCAGCGGGCTCGCGGTGGTCACGGTGCTGCTCGCCTCCGGGGTACGCGGGCTGGCGCCGATGATGGCCTTCGGGCTCGCGGGCTTCGTGGCCGGCACGCTCACGCAGGAGTTCCTCCGCGGCACCGGGGCGCGGCACCGGATGTACCAGGAGAGCTATCCGCTCGCCTTTGCCCGCCTCGTCGCCCGCAACCGGCGGCGCTATGGCGGGTATGTCGTGCACGCCGGAATGGTGATCTACTTTGCCGCCTTTGCCGGGATGTACTTCCGGGTGGATCAGGAAGCGACGCTCAAGCCCGGTGAGACGACGGAAGTACGCAGCGCCTTCGGCCATCTCTACCGGTTCACCCATCTCGGCGTCTCGCAGTTCGAGCAGCTCAATCGCGTGGTGACCCAGGCCTCGGTGCAGGTGACCAAGGATGGCAAGCCACTCGGCGTCATCAATTCCGAGAAGCGGCAGCATTTCTCCGAGCCGGCGCCCGGGGTGCGGCAGAAGTCGTTCGAGCCCTCCACCGAAGTCGGGATCCGGAGCACGCTGCAGGAGGACCTGTATATCGTGTACGCCGGCTCGGTAGCCGGCACGGAGGAAGCGGTCTATCGCTTCTCCCTCAACCCGCTCGTGATCTGGGTGTGGATCGGTGGCGTGGTGCTGGTCATCGGCGGGCTCATCACGATGTGGCCGGGTGGCGCCGTGCCGGACGCATCGCGGCGCACCCAGCCGGGCTATGAGGTGCAGCTCGCAGGCTCCGGAGCGGCCGAATGATCCTTGCCCGGCGTGCCTTCCTTGCTGGGCTTGGCGGCGCACGGTTGCCTGGGCTCCTCGCGGGCCAGCAGGAGGGGCAACTGTCCGGTGACGGGGCCACTGGTGCCCTGCGGGATCCGCGCGCGGCCGGCGCCTCACGCACGCCCGCGACGGCCCGGGACAATGACGCCGTTGTGCGGGCGGCGGAAGAGCGGCTCCGCTGCACCTGCGGTTGCACCCTCGACATCTATACCTGCCGAACGACCGACTTCACCTGCACCTACTCCCCCAATCTGCATCTGGAAGCGCTCGCCCTGCAGGACGATGGCAAGAACGCCGACGAGATCGTGGCGGCGTTCGTGGAGAAGTACGGTGAGAAGGTCCTCATGGCGCCGAAGCCCGAGGGCTTCAATATCGCGGGCTATGTCCTGCCGACTCTGCTGGTGCTGATGGTCGCGGGCATCATGGTCGTGCTGCTCCGGCGCCGGATCCGGATCACTGCGGCGGGCACGGCGCCGAGTATGCCGGCGGGTGCCGCGGCCGGGACCATCGCCGCTCCGCCCGCGTCAGCTGAAGAGCTCGCGCGCCTTGAGCGCGAACTCAAGAGCGTCGAAGAATGATGACCATGGAAGTGATCGCGGCCGCGCTGGTGGCGCTGGCGGTGGTGGCGGTGATCACTGGGCCGCTGGGGCGCGGTCGTCATATTCAGCCCACCGGGGTCGATGACCCGGAGGAGATGGACGACACGCCCAAGGGCATCGCGCTCGCGGCACTGCGCGAAATCGAATTCGACAAGGCGACGGGCAAGCTGTCCGACGGCGACTATGCCAGCCTCAAGGCGAAGTACACCGCTGAGGCGCTTGTCGTGCTGCGCAACGAATCCGTGATCCCGCGACCGGAGTCCGTGAGCGCGGCTGCCCCGGAGGTCGATGCAGTGGAGGGGCTGATTGCGCAGCGAGTGCGTCAGCTCCAGGGACAGACGGTCAACTGTCCCGCCTGTGGCCCCAGGCCGGAAGGCGACGCGATTTTCTGCTCTCACTGTGGCCGCTCGCTGACCATCGGCGGGTGTGGCGGCTGCGGCGCCCCGCTGGTGCCGGGGAGCCACTTCTGCGAGAGCTGCGGTGTTGCCGTCGGGGCGGGATCGTAGGGGCCGGGGCAGGTCGGTAGGGGTCGAATGTATGCGACCCCTACGATCCCGCACCGACCCGCGGTTAGAGTCCAACCCGCAGCCCCACTCCGAA
>JANOFA010000056.1:0-2893 GCA_031413355.1 Gemmatimonadota bacterium
TCGAAGCCGCGCGCCAGCTCAATGTTGCGCCGGCGCAGTGCCTCGTGTTCGAGGACGCGCCGATGGGCGTGGTCGCGGCGCAGGCGGCCGGCATGGCGGTCGTGGCCCTGACGACGAGCTTCGCCGCGACGCATCTCGAAGGGCTGCAACCGCCTCCTGACTTTGTATGCGGGGACTTCGCCGGCTTTTTCTAACCGGTCACCCGCCTCGACATACCGTTCGCCCGATTTGCTCGAACGGCGCGCCCGCGCCCGCCGTCTTCTTGAGTGTCAGTGCCGACAACGGCACGTGGCCAAAGGGGAATGATGATGATGAAACGCTTTGCACTCAGCCTGGCGATCGCGACCGCACTCGCCACCAGCGCCGTCGTCGATGCGATTGCCGCCGGCCCCGCCGATTCACAAGACTCCTCGGTTCGCGTCGTCGTGAAGTACACCGGCAAGGGACCGGTCGACGAGACCCACCGCGTGTGCCGGGGTTCGAGAGCATGCGCGTCTCCTACAACGCGGGATCGAAAGCCCTCGTCGTCGATCCCGGAGCGCCCATTTTGCGCGGGCGGGTCTTGGATCTCGTTCTACTGACCGGCATCGTCGACATCGACGGACAGGCTCTGGTGCGACGGGACGGGAAACCCCCGCAAAACGACATCGCGGAGATGCTCAGATTCAAATAATCTACGCGACGCCTAGGCGCCTCAAAGCACTGGCGCCGATGTCGCGGCGGTACTGGGCCCCTTCGAAATCGATCTGGGCTACCGCGTCATAGGCGCGATTGAGAGCTTGCGGCAAAGAGGCGCCGAGCGCCGTCACCGCGAACACTCTGCCTCCCGCAGTCACCAGCTTCTGACCTTCCAAAGCGGTGGCACCGTGGAGGATCTGAAGCCCTTCTTCCCAGTCGGGCACGCGTCGGATCTCGCGGCCTTTGACCACGCTGTCTGGATAGCCTTCACTGGCCACCACCACGCAGACTGCCGGCTCCTTGGCCCATTCGACCTTCACGTCGGCCAGAGCTCCGTCGGCCACCGCCACCAGCAGGGAGGCGAGGTCGCTCTTGAGCCGGGCCAGAATCACCTGACACTCCGGATCGCCAAAACGCGCGTTGTACTCGAGAACTTTGGCCTTGCCGTCGGCGCCGATCATCAGCCCGGCGAGCTGTGCCTGCTCCGCGTCGAGTCGCACCGGCTGGTAGCTCACATCCAGCACGCCACCATGCTCCTGCATCGCGTGCGCGGCGTTGGTACAGAGGTTGAGCACGACCTGGTGCATCTGGGTGGCGTCCGCCAGCACCAGGTGGTCCTCCGAGGTCACCGTGGTACGGATCTCGATGGTACTCGGGAGCGTGGCCCGGAGCAGCTTGAGCACCTCGCGGATCACCGGTTCAAGCGGGATGAGCCGCCGCTCCTGTTCCCGCAGCCGGCTGAAGGTCAGAATCTGCTGCACCAGATCCCGGGCGCGGCGCGAGGCCTCCAGGATGCCCTCGACTCCCTCCCGCCCGGCCTGATCCGCGCCCACGTCCTCCGCCAGCAGCTCCGCATGGCCGATCACCGCGGCCAGGATGTTGTTGAAGTCGTGCGCGATTCCTCCCGCCAGCGTGCCGATGGCCTCCATCTTCTGCGACTGACGCAACTGCGCCTCCAGCCCGTGCCGCACCTGCTCCGCCTGACGCCGGTCGGTGATGTCCTGCACCGTTCCCAGCGAGCGGATCGGGTTGCCATTGGGGTCGTAGCGGGTCTCGGCCCGCTCGTGAACGTACTTCACCCGCCCATCGGGCATCAGCAGCCGATGCACCAGCTCATAGGGCATTCGCTGCTTCACGGACTCGGTGTAGGCCTGGTCCACGCGCGCCCGGTCATCCGGATGCACTATCGCCAGAAATCTCTTGTAGGTGGCCCCGAGCTTCGTGGGATCCAGCTCGAGAATCCGATAGTGCGCCTCCGACCATGTAAGTTTTCCGGTGATGAGGTCGAGGTCCCAGCTCCCGACCTGGGCAATCCGTTGCGCCTCGACCAGGCGACTGCGACTCTCTTCGATCGCCTCCTCGGCGGCCATCCGGTCGGTGATGTCGATGATGACGCCGGTGAGGAAGAGCGGCTGCCCCGCCTCATCATATGCTGCCCGACCCCGGTCATGCACCCAGCGGATGCTGCCATCGGCGTGTCGAATCCGGTAGCGTGAGGCATAGGCCCCGCGTCGCGCCACCGCAGTTGCGAGTTCGCTGGCAGCTTTCGGCCGGTCTTGCTCCAGCGTGATGTCGTCTATGGTCAGGCCATTTTCCCGCAGGAATTCCTCCGGAGCATAGCCGGTAATGGCCTGGACCCCATCCGACATGACGCTGTCCCGCCATGGAGGAGCTACTTCGCAGAGGTAGACTGCCCCCGGAACCGTGGCGACCAGTGTACGGTACCGCGTTTCGCTCGCCTCCTGGGCCTGCTCCAGTCGCATCTGGGCCGTGATGTCCCGCGTCACCCCGAGCAACGCCCGGACCTCGCGCCGCTCCGGACCATCCCACAGGGGAACGCTGTGGGTTTCGAGGATGCGATGCGTGCCGCGCAACCCGATCAGCTCGAACACCAGCTTGCGGCTCTGGCCCTCGAAGACGGCTGCGATCATCTCCCGAAAGGCGGGCTCGTCCGGCGGTGCGATCATCGGGCACAGGCACCGGCCATGCACCTGGGCAAGGCTGTCCGCTTCGATCATCCCGAGGCCCGCCGGATTCATCTCAAGCAGATTGCCGTCCCGGTCCACCAGCTTGACGCACTCGGGTTCGTTCTCGACGATCGTCCGGAGCCGCTCCTCCCGTTCGCGCAGCCCTTGCTCGAGCGCCACCTCCCCTGTGATGTCCATCAACACGCCATCCAGGTAGAGCGGCGTACCGTTCTCCGAGAAGGTGGCGC
>JANOFA010000057.1:0-1336 GCA_031413355.1 Gemmatimonadota bacterium
TTGAGCTGCTGTGGGACGATGTCTGGCGGCAGGACACACTCGAGTCGGGTGACATAGCGAGCCCCGGGCACGAGCGGCTCGGTCAGCGCGGTGGACCCATGACTCGTCGTGGAGGCCTGTACCGGATAGCTCCGGCCGTCGCTTCCGATGATCGCCACTCGGCGCGGCGCCGGCCAGGTCGGCGCCTCCCCCGGTCGACGCGCGGAGATGGTCGTCTCGTCGAACCGGGTCTGCAGCAGTACCTCCCACCGCCCATCGCTCCCCGCCACCGGCGCGACTGCCACCACCTGATAGGCGAGATGGCAGTCCAGCTCGCAGAAATACTTTTCCTCCGCCGCGCTCAGCACGGTCGTCCGGCTCAACAGACCAGCACCGAGCAACCCGACCGCGTACATCAGCACGCCGATCCCCGAACCCCAAAGGGCGAGCCGGGCCACGGCGCTGCGCCCCGTACTCCGGGCCCAGAGGGTCACCGCAAAGGCGGCGGCAAGAAAGAGCAGCAGGAACACGAACAGGAAGAATCCAGCCTGGGTGGACATCGATGCCTCGCGTCAGTGAACGTCAGATTCCGCCGGAGTCGAGCAGCTGCCGGGCCCTCGCCCGGCCGTAGTGCCATGCGCGCACGTCGGCCTCACCCCGCGCCGCTTTCCGGCCCAGGGGAGTCCGCAGCGCGGTGCGGTGCGTCGGCGTGAGCTGCCCGGCACTGGCCACCAGCGCGGGAACGGCATCGGTCGACAGAGAGCGGAGATAGTCGAGATCGAGCGGCCGTCCCTCGGCGACGCGCTCCAGATTGGTCTCGACGATGATGCGTTCCGGATTGATGACGTGGAGCGCGCCCAGCCAGACCACCCACGCGGCGATCGCGCCGGGCAGGAAGCGATGCCCCGCACCGCGCAGGACCGTGGAACCAAACCAGAACGCAGTCACCCCGATCCCCGTCATGAAGGCGGTGGCGAAGAATCGATCCTCGGTGAGGCCGAACTGTGTGGAGTACAGCGCCATGCGGTGGAGGGCCGAACCCATGATCACCACCAGCAGGGCCAGGGTCGTGTACGCCAGCCCGGTGAACAGCGCCTGCGCGCCCGGCGCGACACGATCGACCCGCGGTTCCAGCACCAGCAACAGTGGCAGCACCAGCGCACTCACCGCGACCAGTTCGCCGAATCCGCGCCGGGCGTAGTCGGCGAAGGTCAGGCCCTCCCGCGCCAGGACGTGGTCGATGCCGCCGAAGAAATACGGCAGCGTCGTCGCGCAGCACCCCGAGCTGGTTCGGCCCTTTCATCTGCGCGTCGAAGATCTCCTTCGCCACCGGAACCAGCGCCGGGTGGGCGACCCA
>JANOFA010000058.1:0-3127 GCA_031413355.1 Gemmatimonadota bacterium
GTCGTTCGCGGTGCCCGCGAACACAAACTCAAGAACGTCTCGGTCCGCATCCCGCGCGATCAGCACACCGTGATCACGGGACTTTCCGGTTCGGGCAAATCGTCGCTCGCGTTCGATACCATCTACGCCGAGGGGCAGCGGCGCTACGTCGAATCGCTGTCGGCGTATGCTCGCCAGTTCCTCGGCCTGATGGAGAAACCGGATGTCGACGCGATCGAAGGGCTCTCCCCCGCGATCGCCATCGAGCAGAAGACCGCGGGCCACAACCCGCGCTCGACCGTCGGCACCGTCACCGAGATCTACGATTATCTCCGCCTGCTCTGGGCCCGCGTCGGCATACCGCATTGCCCCAACGACGGGAGTCCCATCTCCCGTTCCAGCGCGAGCCAGATCACCGACACCATCCTGACCTGGCCGGAAGGCACCCGTCTCGAAGTGCTTGCTCCGCTGGTACGCGGGCGGAAGGGGGAGTTCCGCGAACTGTTCGAGGAGGTGCAACAGCGCGGCTTCGTGCGGGTGCTGGTGGATGGCGAGACCTACGACCTGAATGCCGTGCCGACGCTGAACCGGCGGCAGAATCATGATATCGCGGTCGTGGTGGACCGGCTGGTGGTTCGGGCGGCGGATCGTGGGCGACTGGCGGACTCGGTCGAAACCGCGCTCAAGGCGGCGGACGGGCTGGTCGAGGTCGTTCGGCACGCGACGGCCGAGCCGGGCAGTCGCAAGGCGGCGGCGGTTTCCACTGTGATCTTCTCCGAACGACTGTCCTGCGCCGTCTGCGGGTTTTCCCTGCCGGAACTCGAGCCCCGCCAGTTCTCCTTCAACTCGCCCTTCGGGGCCTGCGCCGAGTGTCACGGCGTCGGGGTGAGCAAGACGGTCAACGTCGACCTCGTGCTGGGCGACTGGAGCATCTCGATCCTCGAGGGCGTCGTGCTGCCGTGGGGCGAGCCGACCGGCTACCTGCGGAAGGTCGTCCTGCCGACGCTGGCCAAGGCGTTCAAGTTCGAGATGAATGCGCCGTGGCAGGACTTCACGCCAGCGGCGCGTCAGGCGCTGATGTACGGCGCGCCAGGGAAGAAGTTCAAGTTCCAGCTGGAGGGTAGCGGACGGAGCCGGGACGATTACGAAAGCGAGTGGGAGGGGATCCTCGCCAACGTGATGCGGAGATACAAGGAGAGCAGCAGCGACGCGGTCCGCAGTTCCCTGGATCAGTTCATGGTGGAGCAGCCCTGCCCAGTCTGCAACGGGCAGCGGCTGAAGCCGGAGTCGCTGGCGGTCACGGTGGGCGGTCAGGGGCTTGGCCCGGTGGTGGATCTGCCGGTCACCAAGGCGTACGAGTTCTTCGCTGGCCTGCCCATCCGCGGACCCGGCGAGTCCAGCGGGCTGGACCCTGATATCGCCGGCCCCATCCTGAAGGAGGTCTCCGACCGGCTCCGCTTCCTGCGGGACGTCGGACTCGATTACCTGACGCTGGGCCGTTCCGCCGGGACGCTCTCGGGCGGCGAGGCACAGCGCATCCGGCTCGCCACTCAGATCGGCTCCCGCCTCACCGGCGTGCTCTATGTGCTGGACGAACCGAGCATCGGGCTGCATCAGCGCGACAACGAGCGCCTGCTGCGGACCCTGAGGGACCTGCGCGACCTCGGCAACACCGTGCTGGTGGTGGAGCATGACGAGGACACGATCCGCGCGGCGGATCATGTGCTGGATCTGGGCCCCCGCGCCGGCCGGTTCGGGGGCGAGGTGGTGGCCGAGGGCACCGTCGCCGATATCCTGGCACACCCGACCAGTCTCACTGCCCGCTACATGCGTGGCGAACTGCGCATCCCGATTCCGCTCACCCGCCGCTCGCCGACCGAGAAGCGCGTGCGGGTGGTGGATGCCCGCGCCAACAACCTGCAGCACCTGACCGTCGACTTCCCCCTCGGCCTGTTCGTCGCAGTGACCGGCGTCTCGGGGTCGGGCAAGTCCACGCTCGTCACCGACATCCTGTACCAGACGCTGGCGCGGCACTTCTACCGCGCGAAAGTCATTCCCGGCGCGCATGGCAGAATCGAGGGGATGCAGCATCTCGACAAGGTGATCGATGTCGACCAGAGCCCGATCGGGAGGACCCCGCGCAGCAATCCGGCGACGTACACCGGGCTGTTCACCCCGATCCGCGAGCTGTTCACACAGCTGCCGGAGGCCAAACTGCGGGGCTACGGCCCGGGACGTTTTTCGTTCAACGTGAAGGGCGGCCGGTGCGAGGCGTGCGAGGGCGACGGTCTGGTCAAGATCGAGATGCACTTCCTGCCCGACGTCTATGTGCCGTGCGAAGTGTGCAAGGGGAAGCGCTACAACCGCGAGACGCTCGAGGTTCGCTACAAGGGGCGCAATATCGCCGAGGTGCTGGACCTCACCGTCTCGGACGCGCTCGACTTCTTCGAGGCGCAGAAGCGCATCTTCGAGAAACTCGATCTGCTCAACGACGTAGGCCTGGGCTACATCCATCTTGGCCAGGCGGCGACGACGCTTTCCGGCGGAGAGGCCCAGCGGGTCAAGCTCGCCACCGAACTGGCCAAGCGCGACACCGGCCGCACGCTCTACATCCTGGACGAGCCGACCACCGGCCTGCATTTCGAGGATGTGCGGCTGCTGCTGGAGGTGCTGCACCGGCTGGTCGACAAGGGCAACAGCGTGCTGGTCATCGAGCACAACCTCGACGTCATCAAGACCGCCGACTGGATCGTGGACCTCGGTCCCGAAGGCGGCGACCTGGGTGGACGGGTCGTGGCCCAGGGCTCCCCGGAACAGGTAGCACATACCGCGGGGAGCTTCACCGGTGAGTATTTGAAAAAGGTGCTGGCGTGATGGCGTGATGGCGTAGGCGTTGGGCGGTTGGGCGGTTGGGCGGTTGGGCGGTTGGGCTGTGTGGCGGTGGGCGTGCTCGGATGCGCTTGGCCTGAAGTACGCCAATCGCCTACTTTGGTCCTCATGACTGCTTCCGACGGCATCATTGAACAGCTCACCCCGCTCCTCGCGGGCCCTTGCGATACATACGAAGTTCCAGCTAGAAATTTTATAATATTAAACAATTTATACCATCGGGCACTTGACTTTAAGACGAATAATATAGCTATTGGTG
>JANOFA010000059.1:0-12165 GCA_031413355.1 Gemmatimonadota bacterium
GCTAGTGCAACGTTCCAGATGCACGGCACACCCCTTATACGCGGGCTGGAATGAGTACGGGTCGAACACGGCGTCGGTCAACAGGTTCGTTGTCGCGTAGTGCATCGGCACGAAGACCTGGCGCGGCGGAACCCACCCATTACCTGCTCGATGTCGCGCCCCTTTGGGAGGCGCAATACTCCATCGAGGCCGGGGTGCCGACCGCGCGCGAGGCTCGACTGCTCGGCATCGGTCGCCGCGATCCCTGTCTCATCGTGGTCCGGAGGACCGTCAGTCGCAGTGTGCCCATTACGGTCGCGCGCCTGGTTCACCCGGGGACCCGATATCTCCTGCACGGGGAATTCAAGCCATGAGTGCGGCGAACGTGACCCTGCACGCGGTGCGCTGCGACGACGTCGCGCCCCAGGCCTGGCGCAACGGCGGCGGCCGCACCCGCGAGCTGCTGGCCTGGCCCCAGCCTGCGGACTGGCAGTGCCGCATCAGCGTGGCGGAGATCGAGAGTGATGGGCCGTTCTCATCGTTTCCCGGCGTGAATCGCTGGTTTGCGGTGGTGGAAGGCGCCGGGGTGCTGCTGCGACTGCCGGATGGTGAGCACCGGCTTGATTCGTTCACTGCCGCGTTGCACTTCAGCGGCGAGTCGGCACCGGACTGTCAGCTGGTGCGCGGTCCCACCCGTGATCTCAATCTGATGAGCGTGCGCAAAGCGGGCCGCGCGACATTGCAGCGGGCCCTGCCCGGGGTGCCATGGATAGGCCGCGCCACGCTGCGTGCCCTGTTCAGCGCCGATCCGGTGACGCTGCGCTGCGGTGGTGCCGACCCGCTCCCCGTCGCGCCTTTCACATTGGTCTGGGCCGAGGACAGTGCCGCAGGAAACTGGAACATGGATTCCGCCGGTGGCAATCCGCGCGCCTGGTGGCTGAGCTTCACGATCGGTACCGGCGCATGAGTACGATGACGCTCTGGCGCAATGCCGCGCTGGCCACGCTCTCGCCCGATCGGCCCTGGGGCTGGCTGGCGCGGGGCGCGCTGGTGACCCGTGGCGAACAGCTCGCGTGGGTGGGCGATGACCGGTCGCTGCCCCCCGAGCTGGCCCGCGAGATCGCCGCGGAGCACGATCTGGGCGGCGCGCTCGTCACCCCCGGGCTGGTGGATTGCCACACCCATCTGGTCTACGGTGGGGACCGGGCCAGGGAATTCGAGCTGCGGCTGCAGGGGGCGAGCTACGAAGACATCGCGCGGGCCGGCGGCGGGATTCTCTCCACCGTGGCCGCCACTCGTGCTGCCAGCGATGAAGACCTGTTCCGCACCGCCCGCGCCCGCGCTTTGGCGCTCATGGCCGAGGGCGTGACCACCCTTGAGATCAAGTCTGGCTATGGCCTGACGCTGCACGATGAGGCCCGCATGCTGCGCGTCGCGAGCCGCCTCGGCCGGGCGCTCCCCGTCCAAGTGCGTGCGACCTGCCTGGCCGCGCACGCCCTGCCCCCCGAGTTTGCCGATCGCGCCGATGCCTACATCGACGCCGTCTGTGACTGGCTGCCGGTGCTCCACGCCGAAGGACTGGTGGACGCCGTCGACGCCTTCTGCGAGCGCATCGCCTTTTCTCCGGCGCAGACCCGGCGGGTGTTCGAAGCCGCGCAGGCATTGGGGCTGCCGGTCAAGTTGCACGCGGAGCAACTCAGCGATCAGGGTGGTGCCGCGCTCGCCGCCGGATTCCGGGCGCTATCCTGCGATCATCTGGAATACCTCAGCCCCGCGGGGGTGCAGGCCATGGCGCAGGCCGGCACCGTCGCGGTCCTGCTGCCCGGCGCGTTCTACTTCCTCCGTGAGACTCAGCGGCCGCCGGTGCAGGCGCTGCGTGATGCCGGCGTGCCCATCGCGCTGGCGACCGATCATAATCCGGGCTCCTCGCCCACGCTCTCCCCATTGCTGATGCTCAACATGGCCTGCACCTTGTTCCGCCTGACACCGGAGGAGGCGCTGCGCGGCATGACGCTGCACGGCGCGCGTGCGCTCGGCCTTACCGATCGCGGCACGCTGGTGGCCGGACAACGCGCCGATTTCGTGGTCTGGGAACTGGAGCATCCCGGCGAGCTGGCCTACCGGTTAGGGCAGCGGCCGGTCGCGCGGACGATCGTCGGTGGACGGGAGCGGGCGCCATGAGCTCACCCGTCGTGACGCTCCGGCCCGGCCGCACGCCGTTGCTCGTGAGCCTGCCACACATCGGTCAGCACATTCCGCTGGAACTGGGCGACACGTTTCTGCCGCATGCGCTGAACGTGGAGGATACCGACTGGCATCTCGACCTGTTGTACGACTTTGTGCCAGGCCTTGGTGCCAGCCTGATCGTGCCGCACCACAGCCGTTACGTCATTGACCTCAATCGGCCGAGCGACAACCGGCCGATGTACCCCGGCGTGAACAACACCGAGTTGTGCCCGACCAGGAGCTTCACCGGCGAGTCCCTGTACCGCGACGGCATGGGTCCCGATGCCGCTGAGGTCGCGCGGCGGACCACCCACTATTGGCAGCCCTATCACGACACGTTGCGCGGGGAACTGGAGCGGCTGAAGCGTGAGCACGGCTACGCTATCCTGCTGGACGGGCACAGCATCAAATCGGAACTGCCCTGGCTCTTTCCCGGCCGGCTGCCAGACCTGAACCTCGGCACGGCAGACGGCACCAGTTGCGCCCATTCGCTGCGTGATGCGCTCACAAGCCTTCTTGCGGCACAGACTCGCTACGCCCACGTGGTCGATGGCCGCTTCAAGGGCGGCTACATCACCCGGCGCTACGGCCAGCCGGGAGAGGGCATTCATGCGGTACAGCTCGAGAAGTGCTGGCGCTGCTACATGAATGAGTCTCCGCCCCGCGCCTGGGATGCGGCGCGGGCGGCGCCATTGCAGCCCCTGCTGCGCGAGTTCGTCGAGACCGCCTTGAGGTGGAGGCCGGCATGAGCGAGGACAACGCGTTGCTCTGGGCGTCGCGAGCCTGGGTTGCCGGTCGCTGGCGGGAGGCTGTGCTGCTGCGGGTCGGGGCGGACGGTCACTGGGCCGAGATTGTGATTGGAGTCGTGGCGCCACCCGGAGCGAGCATACTGCCGGGCCCAGTGCTGCCGGGCTTGGTGGACGCCCACAGCCACGCCTTTCAACGGGCCTTCGCCGGACTCGCGGAGCGGCGGAACGGCGAGCATGACGACTTCTGGTCCTGGCGCGACCGGATGTACGACGTGGCGCTGCGCATCACGCCGGCGCAGCTCCGCGCGGTGGCAGCGCAGCTGTACGCCGAGCTGCTGCACGGCGGGTATACCCAGGTCTGCGAATTTCACTACCTGCAGCACGCGCCTGATGGTCAGCCATTTACCGATCCGCTGGAACTGTCCTGGGCCCTCGCCGATGCCGCGTCCGATACCGGGATCGGTCTGACGGTATTGCCGGCGCTCTACCAGCGTGCCGGCTTTGCCGAACCGGCCCTGCGCAGTGATCAGCGCCGCTTCGCCACCAGCGCCGATGGGGTGCTGGCATTGCATCGCGGCTTGCGCGACAGCCACCGACCCTGGCTGACCGCCGGCGTGGCGATCCACTCCCTGCGGGCCGCCGCACCCGATGCGATCGCACGCCTGGTTGCGCCGCTTGGCGATGTCCCGATTCACATCCATGTGGCGGAACAGACCGGCGAAGTGGCCGACTGCCTCACCGCTACCGGCCAGCGGCCGATCGAGTGGCTGACCCGGCATGCAGCGCTTGATGCGCGCTGGCAGCTGGTACACGCGACCCAGAGCACCCCGGTGGAGATCGACACAGTTGCACGCACGGGTGCTGGCGTGGTCTTCTGTCCAACCACCGAAGCCAATCTTGGCGACGGCTTGGCCGACCTGCCCCGCTGGCTGGCGGCGGGCGTGCCCCTCTCCATCGGTTCCGACAGTCAGGTGACCCGCTCGTGGTGCGATGAGCTCCGCACGGTCGAGTACGGCCAGCGCCTGCATCTGAAGCAGCGAAACGTGGCCGCGAGCCCCGATCAGGGTGAGCCGGCGACGGCTGCGCGTCTGCTGGAGCGCGCACTCTGCGGCGGCGGTGTTGCGGCTGGCTTCAAGCGCTGGGGGCTGGTCTCCGATGCGCGCGCCGATCTGCTGGTGCTCGACACCTCCGATTCCAGCCTGCTCGGCGCACCACCAAGCCACCTCCTTGATAGTCTCGTCTTCTCTACTCCGGGCCGTCCCTTTCGCGACGTGATGGTCGGTGGCCGGTGGGTGTTGCGTGACCATCGGCACCCGCAAGAAGCGGAGATCGCCCGGCGATTCGTTGAGGCAATGCGGGCGCTCTGGCCGGGCTGAATCGAGTACATCGGCCGGTTAACACCGCGCCATCCCCGCCGTCTTCCGGGTGTCTTTCGCCGATACCTGTGAACTACTGCGATGGAGATCCCCTCATGCGACGCCCCCTGCTGACCCTGGTCGGTGTGCTGTCTGCGCTGGCCCTGACGACCGCACTGCACGCGCAGAACCCGACCCAGGAAAGCGCGCTCCTCAACCACACCCGTTCACATCCCTCCGCCCACCCGGTGCGCCGCCCCGGGCGCGATCTCAATCGCGATCTTCGTGACCTGCGTCGAGACCAGCGGGATTTGCGGCGGGACCACCGGGAGCTGGGCCGTTGCCACCGCGCGGGCCGCCACGATCGACCGGGCATGCGGCGGGTCCGGCGCTCTCACATCTCACCCTGGCTCTGAGTTCGATCCAGCCAGTTGCATGCACAACGGGCGACTCGTCTGGGTCGCCCGTTTTTCATGGTGCGTCACGAAGCACCTTTTTCTCGAAGGTCACCTGAACCCCGGCGCCCCGCAGAGGCTCCTGCATGTCCGACGCTTGTCGCTGGCGCCCTACTCGGGAGTGCCCAGCGCTTCCCGGATCTCCCGTGCGGCGCTGATCGCATTGTCGACATCGCGGGAGAGTGCCCGCGCCTGTTGCGTCGCGGCGGTCAGGTCGCCAAGCGCCGAACCGGCGTCGGCCGACCGCAGCCGCAGCAGGTCGAACCGCACGTTCTGCATGGCGAGGATACAGCTCTCGAGCTGGCTGGCGATCTGCTCCCGCCGGCCCCGCAGATCGCCGATGGTCTTCTTCTGCCGTTCGAGCAGTGTGATCCGGCGGGCCCGCTCTTCGTCCTCGGGCTCGCGCCGCATCGCCGCCATCCGCTGCTCCAGCCGCTCCTCGCTCTGCAGGTCGAGGTTGCTGTCCATCGCGTGCAGTGTCTTGCCCAGTTCGTTGGCCCGCTGGTACAGGCCATCGACCGTCGCCTGCACATCGTCGGGCAGCATGTTCCGTTCGGCCGGGCTCATGCGCTCCAGCAGCTTGAGGATCGCAATCCGGTCGTTGTGGCCCTGCATGACAAGGCCGAGGTGCTTGCCGTACTCATCGTTGCGCGGGGCGGGCAGCTGCCGCGCGAGCTTGCCGCCCTTGCCGCTCGGGACCAGCACGGCGTCAGGCGCCGGCGGCCGGTTGAGCACGTCGCGCCAGGTGTACCCCGCCTGCCACAACTTGGAGTAGCTCGTCACCAGCCCGAACCCCATGCCGAACATCGGGAACAGGAACCACGGCTCGGTGATCCCGGTGGCGATGTTGATCATGAACAGGCCGCCGGAGACGGCCGCCCACTTGGCGAACTGGGCCCGGGTCTTCTGGACGATCATCGGCTCGCCAGTGTCCGGGACGGGCAGCGGCGTGTCGTTGTTGGGCGTCCGGTCCATCCGGCGATTGGCCCGGTCCATGTGCCGGTCGAGCCGGTTGCGCCAGTCGTCGTTCTGGGGCGTGCGTCGGCCCAGCGCGACGGGCGCTTTCGGCGGTGAGGGCGCGGCACCGGTAAACCGTCGGGGCGGTTCGTTCCCGGTGGATCGTGCAGGAGCGCCACTGCGGGTCTGCCCCGTCGGGCGGTAGCCGGATACGGTGCGCGATTCGAGTGCGCGGCGCAGGGCATCCGCCGAGGGCCAGCGATTTTCCGGGTCCTTCTCCAGACAGCGGGCCACCGCCAGCGCCAGATCCTCCGGGCAGTCCGGCCGCCGGTCGAGGACGGAGGGGGGCATTTCGGTGATCTGCTTCATCAGGATGCCCGCGACGGTCGGCGCGTTGAACGGCGGCTCGCCCGTCAGCATCTGGTAGGTCACAACGCCGAGGCTGTAGAGGTCGCTCCGTCCGTCGATCTCCTTCTCGCCCGCAGCCTGTTCCGGGCTCATGAACTGCGGCGTGCCGATCGCGACACCCGCGCTCGTCAGCGTGCCACCGGAACCACCCGACATCGCCTTCGCGATGCCGAAGTCCGTCACCATCACCCGGCCCCGAGTGCCGTCGAGCAGGATGTTGTCCGGCTTGATGTCGCGATGAATCACTGACATGGCGTGGGCGGCGGAGAGCGCGTCGGCGGTCTCCTTCATGATGCGCCGCACTTCATCCACCGGCAGCTTTCCGCGGCGTTTCAGCCGCCCGCCAAGCGACTCGCCATCGACGTAGCCCATGACGAAATAGACCAGCCCGCCGCCCTCACCGACGTTGAAGATCGGCACGATGTTCGGATGGGACAGACGAGCTGCGGTTTCCGCCTCACGGGTGAACCGTGCACGGATCTCGGCCTGGAATGCGAGCTCCGGTGGCAGCACCTTGATCGCGACGCGCCGTTTCAGGCGTTCGTCGCGCGCACGGTACACCACACCCATCCCTCCACGTCCGATCTCGCCCTCAAGCGTGAAGGCGGTTCCGAGCGCTTCGGAGAGTCGTGGAGCCAGGGATGATGCCGGGTCGTTCATCGAGTATCCATAGAAGCCTCAGAGATTTAGCAGCGGAGGACGGGGGGGACAAGGTTTCCCGTCCGGAGGCCCCGACGGCTTGCCCCACCACGGATTGGCAGGCTACTTCAATTCGACGCCGATCTGGCAGCGGCCTGTTCCTGATCGGGACGTGAATACGCCCGGGGCCAGCCGAGCCAGGTCATCGACTCTCTTCACTGGTGGCCCACTAATGCCGGTGTCGCCTACCGCCCACAGCCTCTCGACTGAGCGCGCCAGCAAGGGCGGAGGATGCAGGAACCTGCCCATCCGATACTCGCCGGATGGCTCGTGGCACATCCAGTGCACCTTCAGCGGTCGCTCGTGTGATTTTCTGCCAATACGCCAGATCCTCGGAGTCCTGATACATGTCTGAACGCAGCGAACGTCTCGTGCTGCCCGTCCTGCCGTTGCGGGAAGTTGTGCTCTTCCCCGGAGTGACCGCCCCGATCGGGGCCGGTCGTCCCGGAACCTTGCGTGCCATCGAAGCGGCCCTCAGTACACCGGACCGCCTGATCTTCGCCGTCTCGCAGCGGGAAAACGTCGAGCAGGTGACCGGTGAAACCCTCTACACGATCGGCACCATCGCTCGCATCGGCCAGATGCAGCGCGGGCTGGCCGGCATGCAGCTGCTGCTCCACGGCGAGCGGCGCGGCATCGCGATGCACATCGGTGAAAAGAACGGGTACATGGAGGCGATCATCCGCGAGGCCGAGGAACTGGCCCCGCTGAATAGCGAGGATCCCGCCTTCGTCGGCCTGTACAAGGAAGCGCGGGCCCGGGCCGGCGAGCTGGGCCAGAAGTCCGGCTTGCCCGAGGAGGTCGTGCAGCAGGTGCTCGCGGGCGTCGCCGATCCGGCCCGTTTCGCGGATCTGGTGGCCGGCTACCTCGACATCCTCCCGCCGCAGCGCCAGGCGCTGCTGGAGACGCTCTCGGTCGAGGAGCGGCTGCGCCGGGTTCTGGTCCATGTACAGCGCCAGATCTCGGTACTGGACGCACAGGAGGACATCAAGTCGCAGGTGCAGGAGGAGCTGGGCGAACGCCAGCGCGAGATGTTCCTGCGCGAGCAGCTCAAGCAGATCCGGCGGGAGTTGGGTGAGGATGACGAACGCGGAGATCTCGAGGAACTGCGCGAGAAGCTCGATGCCCTCGATCTCCCGGCCGAGGCCCGGAAGGAATCCGAACGCGAGTTCGGCCGGCTGGAGCGCATCAGCCGGGAGTCGATGGAGTCGCAGGTGATCCGGACGTACCTCGACACCATCACGGAGCTGCCGTGGAACCTGCGCAGCGAGGAGTCACTGGACCTGGTCAAGGCCAGCGACATCCTCGATCAGGATCACTACGCCCTGGGCGACGTAAAGGACCGGGTGCTCGAATTCCTCGCCGTCCGCCAGCTCAAGGAACAGGTGGCCAGGCGGCAGGAAGACGGTCAGGTGGTCGGAGGGTCGGACGGTCAGCCGGTCGGACGGTCAGATGGTCAGGTGGAGCCGGAACCAGTGGAGTCGACGAGCGTGGAGAACGCGCCCGATGCTCCGACCGTCCGACCGTCTGGCCGCCCGACCGCCACAGAGGGCAACAGCGACGAAAAAGCCAGCAAGGGCCCGATCCTCCTCTTCGTCGGGCCGCCCGGTGTCGGCAAGACCTCGGTGGCCAAGTCGATTGCCCGCGCGATGGGACGGAAGTACGTCCGCATTTCGCTCGGTGGTGCGCGCGATGAAGCCGATATCCGCGGTCACCGGCGCACCTACGTGGGGGCGATGCCTGGCCGCATCCTGCACGCGATGAAACAGGCCGGCACCAAGAACCCGGTCTTCCTCCTCGATGAGGTGGACAAGCTGGGCGTCTCCTTCCAGGGCGACCCGGCCAGCGCTCTGCTGGAAGTGCTCGATCCGGCCCAGAACGACAGCTTCGTCGATCATTACCTCGGCGTGCCGTTCGACCTGAGCGAGGTGCTGTTCATCTGCACCGCGAATTTTCTTCAGAATATCCCGGGTCCGCTGCTGGACCGGATGGAAGTGGTGGACTTCGCCGGCTACACCGAGCGGGAGAAGCTGATGATCGCGCGGAAG
Source organism: Gemmatimonadota bacterium (assembly GCA_031413355.1). Classification (GTDB taxonomy): domain Bacteria; phylum Gemmatimonadota; class Gemmatimonadetes; order Gemmatimonadales; family GWC2-71-9; genus JADJOM01. The sequence continues at coordinate 8,877 of JANOFA010000059.1, forward strand.
TACCTCGTCCCGCGCCAGCAGGTGGAGCACGCCCTGAGCGCCGACCAGATCAACATTACCGACGAGGCCGTAGCGGAGGTCATCTCCAGGTACACCCGCGAGGCGGGTGTCCGGCAGCTCGAACGCGAAATCGGGAAGCTGTCGCGCAAGGTGGCCCGCAAGATCGCCGCGAAGGAAACGGCACGGGTGGAAGTCACCGCGGAGATGGTCGACGATCTGCTCGGCCGGCCCAAGGTGCATCCCGAACGCGCCGCCCGGGAAGACCAGATCGGGGTGGCGACGGGGATGTACTACACCCCGGTCGGCGGCGACATCATGTTCGTCGAGGCTTCCACGATGCGGGGCAAGGGCGAGCTGGTGCTGACCGGCCAGCTGGGCGATGTGATGAAGGAATCGGCTCGCGCCGCCTGGACCTACGCCCGGTCACACGCGGCGGGGCTCCACATCCGGGAAGAGACCTTCGCGGAGCGGGATGCGCACGTCCACGTCCCTGCCGGCGCCATCCCGAAGGACGGACCATCGGCCGGCGTCACGATGGCGACGGCCATCATCTCCGCCCTTTCCGGCCGTCCGGTGCGCAACGACATCGCGATGACTGGCGAGATCACCCTGCGCGGCGAGGTCCTGCCGATCGGGGGACTCAAGGAGAAGGTGCTCGGGGCCGTGCGCGCCGGTATCACCCGGATCGTGATCCCCAAGAAGAATGAGCCCGACCTCGAGGACCTGCCGGAAGAGATCAGCAAGCTGATCGAAGTGTATCCGGCGGAGAATCTCGGCCAGGTGCTCGCGCTCACGTTGCGCGGCGCGAGCTTCCGGGATGGCAAACTGCTGTTTGGTGACCAGGTGCCGGGAGATGTGGCACCGTTGCAGGCGTATCATCACTAGCAGGCGCTAGGCGATGGGGAGTGGGCGGTAGGGATAAGCGAGGAGCAGCGGTAGTCCTACCACGCTGCTCCTCGCTCATTTTCGCCCCGCGCCCCGCGCCCCGCGCCTAGCGCCTACCGTCCCCCGCCCCCGTCCCGAAATCTCACTTCGTCTGCAAGAACGCCCACACCGCTGTAATCTCGTCGTCGGTCATGTCCCGGGTAAAGCGCCAGGGCATGAACGGATCGATGACGCTGCCATCGGGGCGCATCCCGACCCGCAGGGCTTTCCGGAAATCCGCTTCGGTCCACTTCCCGAGCGGTCCGGTCGGGGTGAGATCCGCCGAGGCGGGTGTACCGGGAGGGCCCTCCTTGATGCCGCCTTTCAGATTCTCCCCGTGGCAATAGACGCAGCCGCCCACCACCGTCAGGTACTTGCCATACTCGACCGTGGGCCCCTCGGTGATCGCTGCGGGCAACGGCGCCTCATGGTCCAGCCCTGAAGCGGGGATCAGCCGCTGGGGCGACCGGACGATGAGCAGCCGGCCAATCGGCCCAACGATGGGCTTGGGCAGTTCGTTGTCGACCGGAGGAACCGATTTGACGTAGGCGATCACCGCTCCGAGATCGGCCGCGGTGAAGCTCTGGTACACCATTGAAGGCATGAAGAGGAGGGAACGGCCATCAGGAGCCACTCCATGCCGAATCGCCCTGACCCAGTCGGCATCGGACAGCGGCGCCACCCCGCCCTTGCCGCTGGTGAGGTTCAGCGGCACGAAGGTCCCGACAGGACCCATCGCCAACGGCCGGCCGGCGAGGTTGTCGCCGTGACAGTCAGTGCATTTCCCGATGATCGAGGCCAGATGGCGACCCCGCGCGATCGAGGCTGAATCGGTCGGAATTGTCACCGACTCCGGCGTTACCGCGTAGCGCCGCGCCATCGCTCGATTGCTCAGAAACCAGATCGCCCCCACGAGGAGCAGGATGAGGCCGAGCACCGTCCCGATCGCGATCCCGATTCGTCGTCCCCAGCGGCTTGCCATGCGTTCCTCGATTCGTGGCTCAGGTTGACCTACCAGCTTGCGCCCCGGACGATGAGGTCCGCGGCGCGATCCCGCCAGATCTCGGGCTCACCCCAGCGTTCGGTGACCGGGCGGGCGCCGAAATACCCCAGCGTCAGCAAGAGCCCCAGTCGGGCGTGCCCTTCCGGATCGATGTCGTCGCGGAAGAACCCGGTCGCCTGGCCCTCGCGCAGCAGGTCGGTGACCGGCCGGATGGCGAGGTCGGCCCAGTCGCCTCCTTCGGCCGCGCTCAGCAGGACGGCGGCATGGTCGGGCTCCCGGAGGAGGAAGTCGAACTGGCCTCGCGCCAGGCGCCGCAGTCGTTCGACCGCGGTCAGGCCGATCAACGGCAGTTCCGCCAACGCCTGCGCCACCGACTGCGCGGTGGCGACCCGAACGGCGCGGTAGAGCCCGGCCTTGGTCTGGAAGTAGTAGTGGATGAGCTGCTTGTTGACGCCCGCGCGCCGGGCGATCTGGTCGGTGCGGGCGCCGGCCTCGCCCCGCCGGGCAAACTCGTGCCGCGCGGCGAGCAGCAGGCGGTCGGCGGCAGATGGAGTGCGATGGGTCATGGGACGCTGCTTTCAACCGGTTGGTTGAAGCATACGTCAGGTCATCGGTGAGCGGTACTCCTGGGTGAACTCCACCCGGTCGCGGCCGCCTGCCTTGGCCCGGTACAGCGCCTGGTCCGAGAGGCGGGCCAGGTCGGCGGCCGAATTCGCATCGTCCGGATAGACCGAGACGCCGATGCAGACGCGCACCGGGATCTGCTCGCCGGCGCCGACGACGGCCGGTTGCTCCATCAGTGCGGTCCGCAGCTTTCCCGCGAGCACGCTGGCACCCTGCCGGTCGGTGCGCCGCAGGATCATCCCGAATTCTTCGCCCCCGTAGCGACCGATCAGGTCGCTGGCGCGAGCGGTCGCCTGGAAGACGCGGGCGACATGCAGCAGGACCTGGTCGCCGGCGAGATGACCGTAGCGATCGTTCACCCGCTTGAAGTGGTCGATATCGATCATCATGAACGCGAACGGCTCCCCCTGGCGACGGGCGTATTCCACCGCATGCTCCAGCTCGGCCATCAGCGTCGCATGATTGAGCAGCCCGGTGAGCCCGTCACGGTGGACCATTTCGCGCAGTCGGCGACCGCGCTCGGCGCGATTGACCACCAGGTGCGTCAGCAGCTCGCGGTCCACCGGCTCGGTCACGAAGTGATCGGCGCCCGCGCGCAACGCTTCGATCTGTTCGGCGACGCTGTCGTGCTGGGTCAGGAAGACGATCGGGGTAATTCCGAACCGCTGGTCCTGCCGCACCAGGCGGGTGAGCGACAGGCCATCGAGTCCCGGTAGCCGGGAGTCCATCAGGATGAGG
>JANOFA010000060.1:0-11950 GCA_031413355.1 Gemmatimonadota bacterium
TGGGCCCCTCCGGGCCGAGCGAACTGGTGAGCACCAGGCGGATCTTGTCCTGCTGCAGCAGGTAGCTGGCCCGATCGCGAACCCCGGTCTCCGGCCCGCGGTAGCCCACCAGCGTGAAGCCGAAGGCGGTGCGATAGTACATCGACGACTGCTTGGCGTTGCCGACGTAGAACTCGATGTAGTCGGTGCCGTTGATCGGAAAGGGATCAACGACTGGCGGAGCTGAGGCAGGCGCGACGGTGGTGGCCATGGGGATCTCCCTGCACAGGCAGCGGGCGAGCGTTGGGGCCGAGAGCGGAACGCCTCGAACCTAGCGTTTCCGCACTGATATGTCCAATATTAGCAATGCATGCTTTCCATGCAATTGAGATATGAGTCTGGCGATCGAACTGCGCCACTTCCGCGCCTTTGCCGCCGTTGCCGAGGAGCTGCACTTCGGGCGGGCGGCGACGCGGCTGGGCATCGCGCAGCCGCCGCTGTCGCAGCAGATCCAGCGGCTGGAGCAGCTGCTCGGCACGCGATTGTTCGATCGTACCAGTCGGCGGGTCCAGCTCACCGACGCGGGTCATGCCTTTCTGGTTGAGGCGCGCCGGGTCCTGACCCAGGCCGAGGAGGCGATCGGGGCGGCCCACCGTGCGGGGCGGGGCGAATCGGGGGAGATCAAGGTGGCGTTCGCGGCGACGGTGATGTTCCTCGCCCTGCCGCGGATCATCCGCACCTTTCGCACTCGCTACCCCTCGGTCCATCTCGATCTGCGCGAGATGCCCACCGGCACGCAGCTCACGGCGCTCCGGGAAGGGGAGATCGATCTCGGCTTCCTGCGGGAGCCAGCCGCCGATCCGGAGTTCGAGCTGGAGACGGTGATGACCGAATCGCTTTGCATCACCATCAACCGGTCGCATCCGCTCGCCTCGCGCCGGAACCTCACGGTGGCGATGCTGGCGGAGGAGCCATTCGTGATGTTTCCCCGGAACCTGGCCCCGGGGCTGCACGCGCAGGTGATGGGACTCTGCCGGCGGGCCGGGTTCGCGCCCCGCGTGGTGCAGGAGAGCCGGGAGCTCTATACCTCGGTGAGCCTGGTGGAGGCGGGGGTCGGGGTGACGATTCTGCCGGCATCGGTGGAGAAGCTGGGCTGGCCCAACGTGCGCTACCGGCCGATCCCGGCGCCCAGCGGGACGACGCGCATCGCGGCGGCGTGGCGGGTGGACCGGAGCCGGCCGGTGATCAAGGCGTTCATGGCGGTGGTGCGGGAGACGACGGAACAGCGGTGAGTCTTTTTCAGCACGGCTACTGCTGCGGCACTCCTGCTTCCGCGGGCAACCGTGGTTGGGTCACGCGGTCGGCGTCTTCATCACTTCGTAGAATGCGGGGCGTGAGGAAGAGATAGAGTTCAGTGTCGCTCGAACGTCGCCCAGTCGTTCCGAAGAGCCCCCCAATGAGCGGAAGCCCCGAGAGGATCGGAATACCGGTTCGACTCCGGTCGCGCTGTTCGTCACGCAGACCACCAAGAACGATCGTCTGACCATCCCGCACCAGCACCTGGGTGACCGCCTCCCGGGTCGATATCACAGGAGCGTCGAAGGCGACCTCGCTGGTGGCTGCGTTGATTTCCTGCTGCACATATAAGGATACGTAGCCATCCTCACTGATCGTCGGCCGAACGACGAGACGAGTCCCGACGTCGCGGTACTGGATGACCTGGTCGCGTTGCGGGGCGTCAGTTGGCAGCGATCGGCTTACCTGAACGAAGGGTCGTTGGCTCCCGACCAGCAGTCGCGCTTCACTGTTATTGGAGGCGAGCAGGATCGGACGCGACACAATCCGTACGTCGCCCCGGCTCTCGGATGCCGAGATCGTCGCATCGATGTCAGCCCGTCCCAGTTTCATCAGTCGGATGACCAGGTCACCCTGACCGAGTGGCCTGGTTGAGCCCGTGACCGTGCCGTCGCCGAGTGACTGCTCCGGGAGAAAGAGACTGGTGCCCAGGGAAAACGAGCGATCGTGACGGGCCTCCACGATCAATACTTCGATAAGCACTTGCAGTGGGCGAATGTCGAGCTGCGTCACCGCCTCCGTCAAGACCTCGAAATCTTCGCGGGACGCCCGGACCAACAGCGCATTGGTCAACTCATCCGGAACGATCGTCACCGGGCCACTTAGCGCGGACCCACGATCCTGACGCCGTTCCGGGTCGGTCGCAGGAATCCCCGCGGGCAGCCGCTCCTGAAGGCCCCCGTTGCGGCGCAATTCGTCCGACAGTGTCCCCGGCGACAGGCCTCGTCCACCCGCGAATTCCCCTCCCCCACCAAACAGCAGGTTGACCGTTGCCGCGACATCGGCTGCGCGAGCGTGCTTGAGCCGGAGCACGAACAGCTTCACGGGATTGCTCGGTCGCGGTTCCAGCGGGGCCCCGGGGGCGGGGACTGGGGAAGCGAACACGTTGAGCCGGAAGTACGACGTCTCCTCGACCAGCTCCAGATGCTGCGATTCGGCGAGCCCGCGCAGCAGCGCCAGCGTTTCCCCGCGAGCCACCGCGGTCGGCGTCTCAAGAGTCACCCGTATCGCTGGCAAGGCTCCCATCATGATCGGCTTCGTCAGGTAACGTCCCATCGACTGAACCACGGCTCTTAGATCCGCATCCACAAAGCGAAAGGTGACACTGTCGCCGGCCGTAGCCACGCCAGCCGGTTCCTGTGCATCGCCGAGTGACGCGCTGCACAGAACCATTAGGAAACCGGCAAGGATCCCTGAGCGCACGATCCGACAGGGTGATTGAGTTGCCTTCATTGCGGGCCCAGCCCGATCGGCCAGGGCTGCCGGAGCGAGAGAACCCACACTGTATCGTAACCGCTGACCGTAACATGCTCCTGTGAAATGCGCCTGATGGTCAGGCCCCCGAGGGTGTCACCCGAGCGGACCACGCGCGGACCATCGGCGGCAGGCACACCCTCCAGCAGTGCCGAGGGCGGCCGGCCCCACGAGATGCCCGAAACGAAAAGTGCGGGTCTGATTGACACCGCTGGCTCCGCCGGTGGCACGGGATTGCGTGCTTCGGCCGGATCGTAAGCGCGGCTGGCTGGCCGGCGATTCACCCGGAATGGATTCCGCTCGGCGACAAGGGCGAGGGAATCGATGAACGGCCCGCTGTCGGGAGCCCGAGCGTTCAGGCTCGCACCCAAGGCAGTGACCGGACGAGCCTCGGTTGACGGGCCACCCCACGCGCGGCCCGCCACCACAACGGCCAGCACGGCGGCACTACCAAGCCCGAGCATGAGGATCCGGTTCATCGTGCAGTATCCGGCGAGGCGAGAAACCATCCCCACACCTCAAGCTGAATCGTGAGTCGTTCCGTCTCGGTCCTGGCTTCCGCGAGTGCAGATGCAACCACCCGCAGACGAGAGGCACCCAGTATCTCCGGCGACTTCACCATCGCTGACAGCAGCCCAGCCAAACCGCGCACATCACCCTCGAGGGTGGCTACCGCACTGACGCGTCGAAGCGTTCCCGCGGTGACCGTGTCGTCCTCCGGGCTCACCTCCTTGAGCCACAACCGATTCTCAGCCGCAAGATGGGTCAATGAACCGGAAAGGCTGGCGGCAGCTGCGGTCGGACTCGACCCGGAGAGCACTTGCGGAGCAAGCGCCACCACCTGGGATCTGAGGCCTGGAGCCGCAGCCTCCAGCATGGGAAGCTCGGCCAGCTCGAGGCGGGCGCGTGCCAGCAGCTCTCGCCGGCCCGCGAGCGATTCGGTCGCCTCGTGCAGATCACGCACGACCCACGGAACGACCCGGAACGCCATCACGCCGACGAGCGCGACCCAGGTTCCAAGCCGGATCACCCTCCGATCACGGGGCTTCATGGGGAGGTCTGGCTAGTGAACAGGAGGGTGAATGACCCCCACGCACCGGCGCCGGGACCTGATTGCAATGGCACGCCCTCCAGATGTGGCTTGACCAGGCGAGCGTCCGCTTCCAGCGCGGCCGCGAGTGCAAAAGGGTGCCGAGCTAGTCCGGTGATCGCTCCGCTGCCGCCGGCTTCCAGGGTGATGGACGAGAGCACAACGGAGTCAGGCAGGGCACGGACTATCGCGAGCAACTGGCGTGGCAGGACAGCAGCGTCCGCCCTGGCCGTGGCGACATTCTCCAGCAGGACCCGGACACCATGGATCTGCATTCGGGCGCTTCGCATGGCCGTGAGCGGCCGCTCAAGCCGAGCAAGTTCCGCCTCGATGAACCGGCGCTCGCTAATTGCCCTGCCAGCGAGGAAGAGACCCACCATGACCCAGAGGGCGGCGACCGCAACCACAGCCCGACGCAAGGACCGGGCGCCCCGTGCAGCATGCAGCGCCTGCATCGACCGCGGCAGGAGGCTCAGTCGCGTCACACGGGGGTCCGGCCCGGGTCGTACCGTGGATACGGAATAGCCTGCGCCGGACGCCGCCTCCACGACGCATTCGACGAGGGCTTCATCGGTCGCGGCCGCGATCGCAACACGAGGCAGGCCCCGGGCACCGGGGAGCCAGTGGGCATCCGCAATCAGAGGCGACCCGTTCTGGCGAAAGAATTGACTGACCTGCTGCTGAATCAATGCGCGCAGGTCGCGGGCCCGCACCGGTGGGAGGCCAGGGAGTTCTCTCAATTGCAGCAGTGGCGGTACGACGATGATTTCCAGGGATCTCGTCTTGACCGATTCCGGCACTCCGGCAGCGATGAGGGCAAGGATGTCCTTCAGATCTTCGGTTCCACAGTATGAATGCTCCGCGATCCACACCAATTCAGAGCCGCACCAGCCTTCCACCTGCACTTCCGTGCGAGACACGGTCAGCTGGAGGCGGGATTTCCCCCGGCGGCTCACTGCGCCCTCCGCCGAATCACGGCAAGGCGAGTTCCCGCCGGCACCAGCGACAGTTCCATGGAACTCTGGATTCGGGTACCGTCGATCACTTCCGTGATGACGGCCAGGATCTCCTCTGAAGCTGTCGCTGTCTGTTGTTCCACGGCCTGGTAGGACGCCATCAGCGTACGCCGTGCGGCTGGATCGAGCGCGTCGGCCAGATCATCGAGTCCCTGAATCCGCCTTCCGAGCGCCCGCCGGTGCGCGATCTCGGCGAGTGCCCCACTGCTCATTCCCGGCAGCGCCGCGAGGACGGTGGGGGAGGCAGCATTCAGATCCACTGTTCCGTCACCGTCGGTGGTCAGGAGCGTCCGGAGGCGTCCGAGGATGGGCGCATCAAATCCGCGAATCAGCCCCAGCTCCTCGACCGACACAAGCGGCCCGTTGCGAGGCGAGCGCTGTCGCTCTGCGCGGTACCACGCGGCCTCGGCACCGCGGCTACGGGGGACATCGTCGGAATCCTGCCAGTCGAGGAGCGCATCCATAAGGGAATCGGATCCGACGATCCGCCGAAGCGTCGCCGGGTATGCGTGGTTGATGTTCACCCTCGCGGCGACAAGACCCACTGTCGCGTAACACCGCACTCCATTTCCGAGATCAGTCTCGGGCACGGCGAGGTCAGCCAGGTTCCCGTGCCACTGACTGACCAGAATCTGGGCGCAGGCCTCCCGGGCCCATTCGCTCCGCCGCAGCCAGAGCCGGTTCTGACTCGTGGCGAGCCCTGTCCGGGCCGTGGCAATCGCAGTACCTGCCACGGCCGTCAAAACCACAATGAGCCACAATGCTGCAAGCAGAGCGAAACCGCGCCGATTCATCCTCTCCCCCCAATTGCAAAGAGGAGTGTGTCGACCGCAGCCGAACTATCGGCCCGTGCGAGGCGCAGGCGAATGGCAACCGGTGCGGAGACCGGCGACTCCCACCGATCAACCCACCCGCTCTCCGACCCGGGAACGAGCAGGTAGTCGATGTGGATTGAGGCCACCCCCCGCCACAGCTTCACCGCACCGCCGGAGGCAAGACTGACGGAGACGGTGGATTCCCCGAGCTGCAGGTGGATGTCGGTGGGTTCAAGCCACCCCTGGGCGCTCGGCAACCATGTGGAGAATCGGATGGCGTCGGGGTCGCCCCGGAAGGACGACGCGCCACTGGTACCGACCTCGAGATTCCCCAGCGCGCGCCCGAGCCACCGCGAGGCATTCATCCGTTGGTCCAGGGCCGCGCAATGCGCCTCCACCTGCCGCGCTCCGACCTCTACTGCACGGAACATTTCGGCCACGAGCGTGACGACGATGCCGGTCAGGGCTACGGCCACGACAATTTCGACCAGGGTGAAGCCGCGTCGTGTCATGGAATCGAATCCGGGCGGAATACCACCGTGACCAGCCGTTCCGAGTAGGGCGGGATCGTGTCGCCAATCGCTATGCGATACAATCCCGGCCCGGGCCGCTGGACCTCCACCACAAACTCGCCTACCCGATGGCGCCCGATCCGGCGGACGATGTCCCCCCTGACGAGCAGCGTCATGGCCGTGAGGAGACGATCAGCGGCCATCGCGGCGACCTCGGCGCGCTCCGCCTCCCGCTCTGCGGTCATCGCCTGTATTGTCGCGCCGACCAGGGCAAGCCCTGTGGTGCTCAGAATGGTGAGCGCCACGAGCACTTCGAGGAGGGCAACACCACGCTCGCAGCGGCTCACGGCTGGTGCCGACTGCTGTCAGGTAACCCGCGAAGGGGATCGACTCCGGCGCCGATCGCCTGGCCATCTGGCAGGAATCTCACCGGACCGGAACTGTCGTCGAGTACCTCGACCACGACCTGCCCGCTACGAATTGCCTCGGTTCGCGCCCGGGTCAGTCGAACCCTGGCCTGCATCGAGGGCGATGGGTCGAGACTCCAGAAAGCGACTGCCGATATTCCCCAGAGAAGCCCGAGCACGGCAAGCGTGACCACTATCTCCAGCAGAGTGAACCCGCCGGGTGGGGAAAGGACGACCGGCCGATTCACGCGGGCCTCAGGGAATAGACGGCCTGCAGTAGAGCCGCCGCGACGAATGCCACGAGCCCGCCGAGCACGATGACCAGCCCGGGCTCCAGCAGTCCGACGGCCATTCGCAACGAGCGCTCGGTGTCCGCAGCGGCGAGAGCGCTGGCCCGGTCTGCCATCGACGCAAGTTGGCCACTCTGCTCGCCGACATGAAGCAGTTGCAGCGCCGACGGGCTCAGTGCGACGCTGCGCATGGCCGAGATCGCCAATGGCTCCCCACTGCTCACGCACTCCCGCACGAGAATCATTCTTCGTTCGACTTCCGCGTCGCCAGCAACGAGGCCCGCCGCATGAAGGGCGGCCAAGAGCGGCATCCCTGAATGCAGCATGCCGGCCAGTGCCCCGGTGACGCGGGTCGTGGCCAGCCCATGGCGGATCGGACCGATCACAGGCAGAGCGAGGAGCAGCTGGTGCAGCGCGAGGCGCCCTCTGCCCTCGCGGGTGGCGATGACAGCGCCGATAACCAGCGCCATGACGCATGCCAGGACCAGAATGCCGTATCGCTGGGCGAACTCGGAGACGGCGAGAAGAAGGCGAGTAGCCGGCGGGAGGCTCTGCCCGACATCGGTCAGGAGGGAAGCGAAGCGAGGCAGGACACCGAGGGTGATGATCGCGATCGACACCAGGCCCGCCAGCAGGAGCAACGCCGGATAGGCCAGCGCCTGGCGCAATTTGGCGAAGAGGTCCGCGTCGGACTGGAGGCGGACCGACACCTGATGCAGGGCGGTCCGCAGCTGGCTGCCTGCTTCCCCGGCGCGGAGAGCGCCGATGACGGACGAGGGAATGAGTCCATGCGAGCGCGCCAGTGTCGAAGAGAAGCTGTGCCCCTGCCGCAGGGCTTCGCGCAGCGACGGGATCAGCGTCTTGAGCCGCCCCGACGCGACCGGTTCACTTGCGGCCAGCGCACGATCAAGAGGAACGCCTGCCCCGACCAGCGCATCGAGACTCTGGAACAGGACGGCGAGGTCCCGCCGACTGGCGGGGGGGAGCGCCTCACTACCAGCAGCTACCTGCTCAAGTCGAATCGGAAAAAGGCCGCGCCCACGCAGGAGCCCCACCGCCTCCTGCTCGGTGTCGGCTGCGATGGCCCCAGCGCGGATGGCGCCGTCAGGCTGGGCGGCCTGAAACCGAAAGTGGAGACTCACGGCGCTGCGTCCTGAGGCGAAGATCCCCACGAAGTCAGATCCGCATCCTCCTCCGTCCCGCCCGGGCGCGCATCGCGGCCGAGGCTCACCAGATCGTACGCTCCCGGATTGACTGCACCTGGACTCTGATAGAGGTACGGTTTGCCCCACGGATCGAGGGGTACCCCTTTCCTGAGGTAGGGGCCACGCCATTGGCGCGGCGCCGGCTCGCCCATGGGCAGGATCTGGAGCGCTGCCAATCCCTGTGAGGTGGAGGGGTAGTAGTCGTTGTCCATGCGGTAGGTGTCGAGCGCCAGGGCGAAGCTCTCGATCTGGGCCTTCGCGGCGGTTGTCTTCGCATCGCCCACGTTGCGGAACACCAGCGGGCTCACCAGGCCGGCGAGAATCGCGATCACCGTGATCACCACGAGAATCTCGATCAGGGTAAAGCCATCTTCCCACTCAAGTGCCGACGACACGGAGTACCTCCTCGATCGTGGTGAGCCCCGCCTGCACCTTGCGCCACCCGTCCTCGCGGAGCGAGACCATCCCCTCCTCCCGAGCCAGATCGCGGATCTGTGCCGGGTCGGCACCGCGGGTGATAAGTCGCTTCTGTTCCTCAGTGACTACCAGCAACTCGAAGATTCCGGTGCGCCCTCGATACCCGGTTTGGCGGCATGCACCACACCCTGACCCGCGCTCGAGCATGGGCGCACCGACGGGTTGGTTCGCCAGCAGGGCGATGGACGCCGGATCGGGTCGATAGCGCTCGCGGCACTCCGGGCATATCCGCCGCACCAGCCGCTGGGCCAGCACCCCTTCGAGCGTTGCGGCGATGAGGTAGGGCTCCACCTTCAGGTCGGCGAGCCGGGCGATGGCGGTCGCGGCGTCATTGGTGTGAACGGTGGAAAAGACCAGGTGACCGGTCATCGCCGCCTGAATCGCGATGCCCGCCGTCTCGGCGTCCCGCATCTCCCCCACCATGAGCACGTCGGGATCCTGCCGCAGAATGCTCCGGAGCGCCGAGGCAAAGGTGACCCCAGCCTTGGTGTGCACGGGAACCTGGGTCACGCCGGGAAGCTGGTACTCTACCGGGTCCTCGACGGTGATCATCTTCTCACCATCGGGCTGCCGCAGCGCGAGCGCGGCGTAGAGTGTCGTCGTCTTGCCTGATCCGGTCGGACCGGTCGCCAGCAGAATGCCGTGATTGCGGCGGGCGAGGTGGCGGAACGTCTCGAAGGCGTCCGGCGCGAGTCCCAGGGCGTCGAGCCCGACCGGAGCCCCACCGCGATCGAGCAGGCGCAGCACGACCGACTCCCCGTGCAGCGACGGCACCGTCGACACGCGCAGATCCAGCTCGCGAGCTTCGAGCCGGACCCGGATACGGCCATCCTGTGGTGCGCGCCGCTCGGCGATATCCAACTCTGCCAGCAGTTTGACGCGCGAGACGATGGCTGCCTGCAGGCTGCGCGGGGGGCTGGGCAAGTCGCTCAGTACTCCGTCGATCCGGAGCCGCACCCGCAGCCCATCGCGAGTGGCTTCGAGGTGGATGTCGCTGGCGCGCCCGGTGTGCGCCTCCCGGATCAGCAGGTTGACGAACCGAATCACCGGAGGCTGGTTGGCCAGGTCCCGCACATCGGTCAACGGCTCCTGGGTGGCATCGCTGACGGGGAACAGGGTCGCGTCGAGGTCACGGACCAGCTCCCCCACCGATTCCCGAGCGGAGAACACTCGCCGGATCGCGTCACGCAGTTCCTGTTCGCCAACCGGGACCGTGTCGATTTCCACACCGTAGGAAACGCGCAGATCGTCGATCGTCCCGGCATTCGGAATCCCCGACACGGCGACCCGGAGCCGGCCGGCGTTGATCTCAAGTGGCAGGATCGCGTAGTAGGCGAGGTACTCCTCGCGAAAGGACTCGGCCACCGGGAGATCGGGGATGAGCGTGGTTGCAGGCACCGCACCGAGCCTTCAAGGAGAGTGGGCGGTCGAAGTGCAGGAGAGGTGCCAGCGGAAGCCGGCTGGAACTTCATGCCGGGATGACACTTATGGGGCCGATTGGGGCGGGGGTAGTGTCTCATGAGACAGATCGAGTGCGATTGGACACTCTCCGTGATCCCTTTCCCGGAGATGTCATGCGACATCGTATTGAAGAATTCCTTGTCTGGCTGGCCTCCACCAACCATGCGGCGGCCACGGTACGCAACCATCGCACCGGCCTCACCCGCTTCCTCACCTGGTGTACTGCTCGGATCGTTGTGGAACCGATGGCGATTACCTCGGCGGCCATCGAGGAGTACCGGATGGCGCTCTACGCGGCGCAACGCGAAAACGGCAGCACGCTCGGGTGGGCGACACAGGGTGAGTACCTTGGCACGGTCAAGAACTTCTTGCGGTGGTGCCATCGCCGGGGGCTCATCCCGAGGGATCCAGGTGCGGAGCTCACCCTGCCCCGGCGGCCGTTCCGACTACCGCTCGGCGTCCTGAATGCCGCCGAGGTGGAATTGGTCCTGCGGCAGGCGGACCATCGTACGGTCATCGGCCTGCGGGATCGGGCGATGCTCGAGCTCTTCTACTCCACAGGGTTGCGGCGAGCGGAGGTGGCCCACCTGCGCGTGGCCGACGTGGACATCCCCCGGGGGGTGGTGCTGGTGCCGGCCGGGAAGGGCCAGCGCGACCGGGTGACGCCGATCGGGCGCCGTGCCATCCGGTGGACCACCCGATACATCAGGCGGAGCCGGCCGAGACTCGTGCGGGAGGTTGATCCAGGTATCCTGTTCCTGACGGCGCGAGGGGGCGGAATCAGGCTCAACCGCCTGTCGGAGCGCGTGAGCGGCTATTTTGCCAAGGCGGGCTTCGCCCATCGCGGCAGTTGCCATCTCTTCCGCCATACGGCGGCGACGCTCCTACTCGAAGGTGGCGCCGACATCCGGGAGGTGCAGGAGATTCTGGGGCATCGCAACCTGACGACGACGGCACGCTACACCCACCTGTCGATCGTCCGACTGCAACTGGCTCACGCCCGGGCTCATCCAGCGGAGCGGAAGCGTGGGACGAAGCCCCGCCGCCGGCGGCGAGGTAAGTTGTAGGCGGCTGGGGGAGGGACGGATCGGGAGGGGATCCTGCTCACCCAGGATCCGATCGGGCTGGCGGGGGGCGTCAACCTCTACGCCTACGCTGGGAACAACCCGATCAGCTTCAGTGATCCGTACGGGCTGTGTCCTCCCTGCGCTGCAGCCTACGCCCTCTTTGAAGCCGCATCGTCTCTCTACGATGCCTACGATCTAGCGAAGACTGGAGTCAACTACCTTCGTGGCGAAGCGTCTGGCTCAGATCTCTCGCTGACAGCCGCTGGCGCCGCCGCAGGCATTGCGGGATTCGGAGGTGGTTACGGCAAGGCCGGCCGCCTCGCGCTGAACAAGGCTCTGGGTGAAGCGGGGGAGGCAGCAGTAGGGGCAGCAACTGGCCTAGCAAAGAACAGCACGGTCAGACTGGGGTCGAGAGTGCCTGATTTCGTCGACAAGGCAGGGAATGCTTTCCACGAGAGCAAGAACGTCGCAAAGCTCAGTCTCACGAAGCAGATTAGAGAGATGGTCGCCAACCTTGGCGAAGGGAAGAAGCTCATCATCCATGTGCGCCAAGGCGGCGCGACGAAAGTATCAGGGAGTTTCGATGCGCTAGTCGAACAAGGTCTTGTCGAGATAAGGCAGTCAATTCCTGTTCAGTAGGCTGAAGGGGAGCGCGCTGTGCGAGAGATCAAGATTGCCATTGAGACAGATTCCGATATTGGGACGGAAGCAGGCGCGCTTGCATTCCTCGGCGTGCTGCAGCGCCATCCCGGGTTTCTGCCTGAACGCTTCGGCACACATGAACCTCTGCGCACCCGCTTCG
>JANOFA010000061.1:0-7193 GCA_031413355.1 Gemmatimonadota bacterium
GGGTGCTGACCAGTGCGCATGAGAACATCGTGATGATCGATGACCAGCTGGCCGTCGAACCAGTACTGTGCCACCCCGTCGGCGATCCCGATGCCACCCTGAATCGAGTTGAGCTGGAAGTACGCCTCCACCTTGTGCCAGGCATTCTTGTACCCCGGCCCGGGTCCCGGCGTGAAGCTCGGCGCGGTGGCCCGCCACAACTTCTCATTCCTCCACGCACTTCCGAGCGGATAGCAGTCGGTCAGGTAGTTGTCTCCATTCCCGTTGCATCCGCTGGTGGCACGCTGTTCGGTCTGCCCGGTGAGATCCACGTTGATCTTCGTCGCATCGATGTTGAGCGCATCCGTGAGCGAGAGGCTGGGAATGCCGCCGTTCTGATACACGTGCTCGACGTAGGCGGTCAGATGCGTGGCCGAGGGCCCGATGAAGTCGCCGTCAAGATTGGTCACGAAGTGGAATTCGTGTGGATGGTAGTTCACTCCCGATCCGACCCAGTTGGCGCTGTACTTGACCCAGTAGCGCAGGAACACCCGATCGGTCGCGGCGAACTTGTGGCGCACCGAGCCGCCTTTGGTCGCTACCGTCCCGCCAACCGGAAACGCCATCTGCAGCGCGCCCACGCCGCTGGAGTGCTCGACCGTGCTGATCGCCGGGCTGGTGTTGTCATACCAGCCGCGACCCGCGACCGCAGCGTCCTCGAATGACTCGGTGAGCAGCACCGTCACGCCCGGCGGCGGTGGAGGAGTCGTGGTATCGGTGATAGTGACGACGGCCGTGTCGGCCAGCGCGAAGGTGGTCGTGCTGGCGACGACGCGGTACGTCCCGACTGTGGCACCCGCCTGGTACTGCCCGCTGGCCGACACCGTGCCTCCCGTGGCGCTCCATACAAACGGCACCGCGATCGGTGTCCCATTCGCCTGGTAGCCCTGCGCGGTGAACCCCGCGGTCGCACCCATCGGCAACGTCACGCTGCCGGGGGTGACCTGCACCTGCGCGACCGTCGGCGGAGGGGGCGGCGATGTGGTATCGATGATGGTGATGAGGGCTGTATCGGCCAGCGTCAGGTTGGCCGCGCGGGCGACGACGCGGTACGTCCCCGCGGTGGCACCCGCCTGGTACTGTCCGCTGGCCGACACCGTGCCTCCCGTGGCGCTCCATACAAACGGCACCGCGATCGGTGTCCCATTCGCCTGGTAGCCCTGCGCGGTGAACGCCGCCGCGGCACCCATCGCCAGCGTCGCGCTGGCTGGCGTGACCTGAATCTGGGCCACGGCTGGCGGTGGCGGCGCACTCGTATCAGTGATCGTGACGATCGAGGTGTCCCCCTGCGTGAGGTCGATTGTGCTGGCCATGACCCGATAGATCCCGGAGACGCTCCCGGCGTGATAGCGGCCGGAGGCCGAGACGGTCCCACCCGTCGCACTCCACGCCAGCGTTACTCCGATCGGCGACCCATCCTGCTGGAGGCCCTGGGCGGTGAATGTCACCGAATCGCCCGCTGGCAGAGTGACGCTGTCGGGCGTCATCCGGACGTCAGTGACCGTCGGATTCGGCGGATCGAAGCCGGCAGACTTCGCGGTACAGGCGCTGATCAGGATGGCCGCGGAAACGAGCGGCCAGCGTGCGGGGCTGGCGAAGCGCATGGTGTGATCTGCGTATGAGGGTGAGTGCATAGTCGGCATCTGCCGCGGAACACTCAAGGGCACACCGCCCGGAAACGGAGTGACACTCCTCACGTTTCCCGGTCGGTCACAACCTAACCTGCCGATCGCGAAGCAGCTGCCGCAAATCCAACGACCTCCGGCAGCGACTCCGGATCAGGACATTTCATTCAGCAACGCGGTCCCTCCCTTGAGGGGAGAGCGCGATGCCGTTACGGCGTAATCGTGATGAGTGCGGTGTCCGCGACGGTGAGATCGCCGGTGTTGGCGATGACGAGGTACGTGCCGGCGGTGGTGCCGGCGTGGTAGAGCCCGTTCGACGACGTCACGCCACCGGTTGAAGCCCATGCTACGGTGATGCTTACCGGCGCTCCATCCACCGAGTAGCCGACGGCGCTGAAGTCGAGCGAGTCGCCCGCGGCGAGAGTAGCAGTCGCGGGAGTGATGTCGATGCTGGCAATGGCGGGAGGTGGTTCGAAGCCGGCAGATCGGGCGGTGCATGCGCCGACCAGGATCAGCGACAACGACAGGAGGGGTGAGACACGAGACACGATAGAGACTCCATTGAAGGTGTGATGCATAATTGGCATCGGAACCGAATCCTTCAACGACGCAGGCTCCACCATCGCGGTGATGTGTGTCACCCCGGCCATTGGCAGGTGAGGCGCATCCCGCCAGATTCTTCCCCTCTCCTACCAGAGCCTCCATGGACGCACGCGCGCTCGACTTCATGAAGTTGCTGCTCGACTCCCCTGGCCCCTCCTCGTTCGAGGTCCTGCCGGCGCGTGCGTGGCGTGCCGAGGCCGGCCGGTTCGCCGATCGAGTCGATGCCGACGTCAGCGGGAACAGCTTCGCGACACTCAATACCGACGCCAGCCCGCGGATCATGCTTGCGGGCCACATCGACGAGATCGGCGTCATCATCACCTACGTCGATGATGAGGGCTACCTCAGCTTTGAGCCCGTCGGTGGCTGGGACCACCAGGTGTTTGTCGGCCAGCGAGTCCGGCTGCTGGGCCGCGCCGGCACGATCGACGGGGTCATCGGCAAGAGGGCGATCCACCTGATGGACAAGGAAGATCGGGAAAAGGTCTCCAAGGCGGAGGACCTCTGGATCGACATCGGGGCTGTCGGGCGGGTGGAGGCGGAGGCACGCGTACGGGTGGGTGATGCGGGGGTGCTCGCCGCGTCGGTGCTCGAGTTTCCCAACGGGCGGATCGTGAGCCGCTCGCTCGACAATCGGATCGGCGCTTTCGTCGTCCTCGAAGCACTGCGTCTGCTCGCGACCGATCGCCCCGCGGCCCGCGTGACCGCGGCTGCGACGACCCGGGAGGAAATCAGTTATACCGGTGGCGGTGCCCGCCCTGGCGCGACGGGACTCGCGGCCGATGTCGCGATCGTGGTCGACGTCACCCACGCCACCGACTATCCCGGCGTCGAGAAGCGCCGCCATGGCGACTACAAGCTCGGCGGCGGCCCCGTCCTGACCCGCGGCGCCGCGATGAATCCGGTGGTCTTCGATCTGCTGGTCGCGTCCGCCGAAGCGGAGGGGATTCCCTACACCATTGAAGGCGCCGCGCGGGCGACGAGCACCGACGCGGACAACATTTTCACGGCACTGCGGGGCATCGCCACCGGGCTGGTCTCCGTGCCGCTCCGCTACATGCACAGCCCGAATGAAATGGTGGCGCTGGAGGATGTCGGGCGTACCGCACGGCTGCTGGCGGCATTCAGCCGTCGCGTGACCTCAACGACGGATTTCGTTCCCCGCTAAACCCGATGGCCCCAGGGGCACGCCCCCGGGGCCATCATCCGGTTGATCGGGCGCGACTGGTGAGGGCCGGCGCTATTCCCACAGGGTGGCGAGGGCTTTCTCCACCCCCTCGCGCACGTCCCGGTCGTCATCCCCCAGCAGATCCTTCAGCGCCGCCGACCCGGACGGACCCGCGGCATGCAGCCCGGCGACCGCCGCGAGCCGCAGCGCAGTCGGCTTCCGGCGAAACAGTCGTCCCCCGGGCTCGGCCGCGCGGCTCAGCGCCTTGATCGCCTCGACCGACCCGATCCGACCCAGCGCGAGATACATCTCCCGCTGCACCTCCGGCCGAGTCTCTTCTTCCGCCGCGACCATCAGCGTTGCCGCCAGGTTCTTGCTCTTGCGGCCGTCGAGGTGCTGCGCCGCCTCCAGCCGCACGGGGGGAGCGGGATCGCGGAGCGCACGCCGGAGCGGCTCGACGGCACCGACACCGCCGATGCGGGCGAGGGCGCCGGCCACGGAGCGCCTTACCCGCTCATCGCTATGCCCCATCTGCCGGGCCAGCGCCGACACGGCGCTCTCGAGTTTCAGCTCACCACACAGGTCGGCGACGTTCCGGACGACGAACCACTGGTCGTGACTCAGCATGTGCACCAGCAGTTCCCCACCTTCCGTCATCTCCTTCAGCGCGCTGAAATAGCTCCGCCGCTCGCTCACATTCTCCGCGTTGACCAGCAGGGTGAGCAGCACCTCCGTCCCGTCCGCACCCATGCGGCGCATCACGGCGGCGGCTTCGGTCCGCAGCTCCCCATGCGCGGTGAACCGGGCCACCCGATCGAGCACCGATCGAGGCAGCAGCCGGCGGAGCGCAATGCCGTACCCGCGTGACTCCTTGCTCTTCGCCTCGAGCCCGATGAGCGTATTCGCGGCCCGGATGAGCTCGCCCCAGTCGGCCCGCTGCACGGCCTGCTCGCCGGCAGCGAGCACCTGGTTCAGCAGGTCGGTGGTTTCCTTGGCGGTGCCCGAATGACCGAGCTGCGAGGTCAGGTCGTCGAGCGGACTGATCGCATCGTTCCGGAGGGTGACAAAGTGCATCATCCCCACCGAATCCTCGGTCACGGCGTCGGGGCCGAGTGCGTTGATGTGGCCGTCCTCGGAGACGCGGCCCATGAGGTCGGCGGCGAGACCCTGGGAGGGCCGGGTGCGTCCTGCGGCGGTCAGATCAAAGGGCAGCACCGGAACCACGCCGCAGCCGGCGGCATCAAGCCGCGCGGTGAGGTGGTCGAACGAGCCGTACGTGCCCACCGGCGCCGCCACGATGCGCAGCAGCGACAGCAGCGTGGAGGTCATCAGCCCGCCGGGCAGCCGAATTTCACCGATGCCCTGCCCGCGCAGGTGAACATGCAGCGCGGCAATCTCCCCTCGCACCGCCGGGACCTCTGCGTCATCCCACATGAATGAGGCGGGGGTGACGGTGAGAACATGATCGCTATCCGTCAGGCCGGCGGCGAAGCCCTTGAAGGCGAGCTTCAGCTCCTCCTTCTGGTCGGGATGATCCCGGAGCAGCAGGGTGAGCCGCGCAAGGTCGGCGAGGAGAGTCGAGGGTGTCGTCATGGGGTGGCGTTGCCCCACAACATACAGGCTAGACCCATAGCCAGCAATGGGTTATGGTGCCGAACCCTGACCGGATTCCCGCCCGCTTCACCCTCAGGCGGGAGCCGCACTAACTTGCAGCCATGTCACGCACTTGCCTCCGCCTCCCCGCACTCCTGCTCGGGACTACGGCGCTCTGCCTCAACTCTCCGATCTCCGCCCAGTCGACATTTGACGCAGTGACGCTGCTTAACGACGTCCGTGTGTTGTCCGACGATGCGCTCGGTGGACGCCTGATCGGTACCGCCGGCGCCGACAGCGCCGCGACCTTCCTCGCCCGTCGGTTCCGCCAGGCGGGGCTGCGCGCGGCCCCCGGGGGGTGGTTCCAGCTGTTCACCGTCGCACCCGACGCACCGGCTGCCATCCAGGCCGGCATCGGCGGGGCGACGGGACGCAATGTCATCGGGGTACTCCCGGGCCACGACAAGGACCTGCGCAATGAAATCGTCGTGGTTGGGGCGCACTACGATCATCTCGGACCAGGCGCCTTCGGCGCGCTCGATCCGGACAGCGCCGGAGCGATCCACAATGGCGCCGACGATAACGCCTCCGGCGCCAGCACGCTGATTCACATCGCCCGCCAGCTGGCGCGCACACCGCCGGCGCGCACCGTCGTCTTCATCGCCTTCAGCGGCGAAGAAGCCGGGCTGCTGGGCTCCGACTTCTACGTGAAGCATCCGCTCTTCCCGCTCGCGCGGACCTACGCCATGGTGAATCTCGACATGGTGGGCCGGCTCAGAAATGATCGGCTGCTGGTCTACGGCTCCGCCACGGCGGCGGAGTTCCCCGCGTTGCTGGACTCGCTCAACACCGAGGCGCGCTTCAACCTCGCGTACTCCGGCGATGGCTGGGGCCGAAGCGATCAGTCCTCCTTCTACGGCGCAGGCCGGCCGGTCCTGCACATCTTCACCGACCTGCACGAAGATTATCATCGCACCACCGACGACTGGGAAAAGATCAACGCCGACGGACTGGGACAGGTCGCCAACTTCACGGCGCGCCTGGTGCGCACGCTGGCGGATCGCGTTGCCCCGCTCACCTTCATCAACGCGCCGGAGCCGGTCGCGGCCGGCACCACGACCGCCACCTCGGGGTATGGCGCCTACCTCGGCACGATCCCCGACATGTCGGGCAGTCCTGGTGGCGTCCGCCTCACCGGCGTGCGCGCGGGCAGTCCCGCGGAGCTCGGCGGGCTGCGGGGCGACGATATCATCACCCGGATCGGCGAGCGGGAAGTCGGCGATCTGCAGGCGATGACCGACGCCCTGCGCAGCCATCGGCCCGGTGACGTGGTCGAGATCCATGTCCTCCGCGGAGGCGCCGAACAGCGGCTCACCATCACCCTCGGCAGGCGCGGGGGCTGAGATGCCTGCCCGGCTCGACCCGCTCCCCATCATCGCCGGGTTGCGCGGGCTCTTCTGCCGCGATGCCACCCGGCAGGAGCTGCTGCAATACGCCGCCGATCGGATCCAGGCAGTCGGCCCGCCATACACCTCCGTCTACCTCTACATGCTGCAGGGCGACGACCTGGTTCTGGAAGCGTTTCAGGGCCGGGAGACAGACCACACCCGTATCCCCGTGGGGAAGGGCGTGTGCGGAACCGCAGTAGCGACAGGGCAGGACCAGAATGTCGGCGACGTGCGCGCAGTCGAGAATTACCTCGCGTGCAACACCGTGACCCGCTCCGAACTGGTCGTCCTCATCCGGCGGGGCCAGAAGATCCTGGGCCAGATTGACGTCGACAGCGATGTCCCCGATCCCTTCACGCCCGAGGAAGAAGCGGCGGTGCGGGCGGTTGCGGATGGGTTGATGGTGGTACTGTAGGCGCGAGGCGCGAGGCGCAGCAAAATGTCGCGTGTAGTCAAGACAAGACCTGCTTCCGCTCCGCTGACCGCCTACCGCCTACCGCCTACCGCCAATGATCGAAGAAACTACCCGCACCCTCAACGGCATCACCCTCTTCGAGCGCCGCATCGGTGCCGGTCCGCCGACGGTCGTGCTGCACGGTGGCCCGGGCGCGCACCATGACTATCTCCTGCCTGCCTTCGACGCACTCGCGACGGGGCGCACCCTGATCTACTACGACCAGCGCGGCGGCGGACGCTCGGCCGTGGACCGGGAGACGC
>JANOFA010000062.1:0-2481 GCA_031413355.1 Gemmatimonadota bacterium
AGTCCTGCACGAGGATGGTGTCGCCCCGCTGCGGCAGGCCCTCGCCGCGGCAGATCCGGATAGTAACGTCGAGGGATTGCTGGTGGATTTTCTCCACTTCTATGGCAATACCGACCGGATTGGCCGCGGGCGCGCCTGGTACCGGCGGGAGGTGCGGGCCATCCGACTTGGGGCCGATGTGCGGAGCCATGCGGATGCGCAGGGGTTCCGGGTAGGACCGGCGGGGCGGAAAATCCGGGCCCGCCGCTCCGGCGCCACCTGGCATCACTACGGCTGGGCCCGACCGCTGCCGGCGCTGACCGCCAAGCGGGAGGCCGACCACCTGCTGCATCACGGAGGGCAGGAGCGACGCAGCCCGTTAGACGGCCACCTCCCGTGGGATGTCGGGCTCGCGCCGTTCCGCGGGCGTCACCCGGCGGTGATGGCCGACTGGATTGCGGCCCACCGTCAGACCATGACGGAGACATTCGCCCCGCGCCGGTGGGATGGGCGACGACTGGCGCTGCTGGCCTCGCTGGGCATCGAGCACCTCACCGGCTGGCGGCCGTTCGAATACCGCAACTACGTCGAGGTGTAGCCCTGACCCGCGAGCAGCAGCGCCAGCCGGTGGGCGTAGGTGTGGTGGGCCAGCGCGTGGGCTCGCCCCGCTCCCGCTATTGCCAGGCGAGCCGCCGGATCGGCCAGGTACTGCCGAGCGAGCGCAACGCCCTCCTCGACCGCGTGGTACCACAGCGCGTGCCGACCGGGCGCCGCGAACCGCTCCACCCCCGGCACATGCTCGCCCAGAAAACAGCCGCCGGCTCCAAGCACGCGCCACAACCGGTTGGAGGTGCCGCCGTCCTGCTCGGTGTCATCCGGTGGCAGCGCATTGATCCCCAGGCTGAGCGCCGCGCCGCCGATCACCTGGGCGACCACCGCCCCACGCGCCGTGCCGCCCGCAACGGGAAGGGCCGGCGGCGCGCCGTCCCACGACGGACCGCGGATCTGCAACCGGCCGGCCTCGCTGAAGTGGCGCAGTATCCCATGCCGCCGTTCAAACTGACCCGACCCGAGGAACGACAGGTCGCAGCCGAAGGCCGTCGGAATCCGCTGGGCCGGCTGGTCCACAGCAGGATCGCATCCCTGGGGCAGGAATCGCGCGATGAATCCTGCACGGCGAAAGGCCGCGACCTGAAAGCCATACGTCGCGTAGATCTCCGGGACCACACCCGCGAGCGCGAGTACGCGCGGTGGGAGAGGCGTGGGGGCATCAAAGTACCAGAACGCGGTCCGTCGCCCGCGGAGCAGTGCCCGCAGCATTGTCTCGCCGGCGGAGATCGCGTGCCGGGTACAGACGATCACTTCCGGCTCCGCCCGTTCCACCAGCCACCGGATCAGCGGCGGGGCCAGCGGGCCGAGCCGGCGGCGGTGTCCCAGTGCGTCGACGACGCAGGGTTGGTGACCGAGCTGCCGTGCGGCACGGGCCAGCGCGGCTTCGGTGCGGTGGCGGCCGCCGGCGCCGAGGATGAGCAGTCGCATGAGTGAGGCGGAAGTTCGGCGGACAGGCGTGGGGAGGGAAGGGCACCCACTCCGCGTCGCCATCACGTCGCATCAGGGCAGTGGCGCCGGCTCGGTCAATTCGGTGCTCCGCCTTGCGCTGGGCGTCAGGGAGGCGGGGGTCCATGTGCGGTTCGTCTGCCGGCCAGATTCCGAGCTGGAAGCCGCCGCGCGCGCGGGTGGTCTTGAGGTGCACCCGATTCCGCTCTGGAGCGCGGGACGGGTGACAAATGCCGGCCGGCTCCGCAGCCTGTTGCAGCAGCACCCCGTGGATCTGGTCGACAGCCATGGCTCGCGCGACCGGGCGGCGTTCGTCTGGCTCGGGCTCACCCGTCGGCTGCCAGTGCCCTTGATCATCACTCGCCGCTCGTGGCCGCGCAGCACCCGGCTTGAAGCCTGGCTCGGGGGCAGGGTCGCGAGTCGGGTGGTGACGCTGAGTGGCCCGGTGGCGACGGAGCTCCAGCGGCTCGGGATCCCGGCGGGCAAGCTCGCCGTCATTCCTAACGGTGTGCTGCTGGACCGGATTGACCGGCCGGTGACGGGTGCGGAGCGGGAGGCCTGGCTCGGGCGGATCGGCGGGCCTGATCCGCGGCCGACGGTGGGCATCGTCGCGCGGCCCAAGGACCAGCAGGTCGTGATCGAAGCGCTCAGTTTCGTCCGGACACCGGTCCGGCTGGTGCTCGCCGGGCTGAACGGCGCGGCGCTCACCGATTCGCTTCCCCATCTGCCGGAGCGCCATCTTGTCGTCCGGCTGCCATTTCTCCCCGACATCCGGCCGCTATACGACCTGCTGGAGGTGGTGCTGCATCCGTCACGCTGGGATGCTTTCCCCCAGGCGGTACTGGAGGCGATGGCGCTGGGGAAGCCGGTGCTCGCATCCGCCGCGACGGGAAACGCGGTCCTGATCGAGCACGGGGTCAACGGTCTGCTGCTCCCGCCGACCGA
>JANOFA010000063.1:0-4242 GCA_031413355.1 Gemmatimonadota bacterium
TTGGAAAGCATGCTGCTGGCCCCTGCGAAAAGAGAGAAGTCACCATGATCTGAGGCGGTGCCGATGGTGATCCTGGAGTCTTCGACTTCACCGAGGCCAGAGGCTCCGGTGCTGCCGGGCGTGCTGTTCAAGGCACTCGCCCGCGCACTCGAGGCGGCGGTGCGGGTTGATCCACGAGTGACTGGCATCCCGTCAACCAAGGGCGTGCTGTGATCGCGGTCGTCGATTACGGGGTGAACAATCTCAAGAGTGTCGTCCGGGCCCTGGCCGCGGGCGGGCACACGGCCACACTCACCACCGATCCCGCCGCCGTCCGTGGGGCGGATCATGTCCTCGTGCCGGGCGTGGGACATTTCAATCAGGCCATGAAGAACCTCGGCGTGAGCGGGCTCGGTGCCGCCATCCGGGATGCGGCTCGCGCCGGGCGTCCAGTCATGGGCATCTGTCTCGGCCTGCAGCTGTTCTTTGCCCGGAGTGAGGAGGCGCCGGAGGTCGCCGGCCTCGGACTGCTTCCCGGTCACATCCAGCGGTTCATCACGGCGCTCCACGTGCCACATGTCGGCTGGGCCAGCGTGCAGCCGACGCCGGCCGGTGCTCGTCACCCGATGCTGCGCGGGCTGTTCGATGAGGGTCCGCAATTCTACTATCACGTCCACAGCTACCACCCCGCCGGGCTGCCTGACGATGCCGTGCTCGCCACCGGCGACTACGACGGCCCCTTTGCCACGATTGTCGGGCAGGGCAATGTCATCGGGGCGCAGTTCCACCCCGAGAAGAGCCAGCGCGCCGGGATCGAGTTGCTCAGCCGATTCGTGGCGTGGCGCCCATGACCACCTTCCGGGTCGCGTATGTCGATGTGTACCTGCTGCGGGAGGGCCCCGCGGGGCTCGAGACGCTCACACTGCGGCGAGCGCCGCCGGGCCGGTGTCCCGGCGCATGGGAAGTGGTGCATGGCAGCATCGAAATGGGGGAGCAGCCCCGGGATGCGGCGCTCCGCGAGTTGCGCGAGGAGACTGGCCTCGCTCCTGCGCGGCTCTATAATCTGAGCCGGGTCGAATCCTTCTACCGGCACGCCATCGATGAGGTCGGCTTCATTCCCGTCTTCGCCGCCTTCATCGATGCCGCGCCGGTGACACTCTCCTCCGAGCATGACGCCGCCGAGTGGCTGTCGCTGCCGGCGGCGCAGGGGCGGCTGGCATGGCCCCGCGAGCGACGTGCGCTCGATGATATCCAGATCTTGTTCGCCAAGGGCCGCGCCGGCCCCCTGGAAGACGTACTGCGGGTCAGTCTCGGCCCAGCAACGGACCGCCAACGGCCAACGGCCAACGGCTAGCGGCCACCTATGCTTGCCCGCCGTATCATCCCCTGCCTCGACGTCTCCAACGGCCGCGTGGTCAAGGGCATTCATTTCGAATCGCTGCGCGACGCCGGCGATCCAGTCGGGCAGGCCACGCGCTATGATGCCGAAGGTGCCGACGAGCTGGTGTTCCTCGACATCTCCGCGAGCCACGAGGACAGGAAGACCACGCTGGCGATGGTCGAACGCGTCGCCGAGAGCATTTTCATCCCCTTTACCGTCGGCGGCGGAATCCGCTCGGTGGAGGACGCCGGGCTGGCGCTGCGCGCCGGGGCGGACAAGGTCGCGGTCAACACCGCCGCGGTGAAAGATCCCGGGCTCGTCCGGCGGCTGTCCGACAGCTTCGGTACCCAGTGCGTCGTCGCCGCGGTGGATGTGCGCCGTGCTGCCGGCGGCTGGCAGGTGTACGTCACCGGCGGTCGTGATCTCACCGACCTGAATGCGCTGGAGTGGCTGGAGCGACTTGCCGCGCTCGGCGCCGGCGAAATCCTGTTGACCTCGATGGATCGGGACGGCACCCAGCGGGGCTATGATCTCGAGCTGTTGCGCGCCGCCGCGGCCATCGTCGACATCCCCGTGATCGCCTCGGGCGGGGCGGGGAATCTGCCGCATCTCGCGGAGGCGCTGGAGGCCGGCGCGCATGGCGTCCTGGCGGCCTCGATTTTCCACTTTCAGGGCAGCACGTTGCCGGAGGCGAGAGCCTTCCTCCGGGCGCGGGGCTATCCGGTGAGACCATGACTGGCATGTCGATTCCGCGAGCTCTGGCCGCTGGCGCCGCTATTCTCGCGGGTAGTGGGGCGAACACGAACGCTCTGCCCGTCCGCCCGTCCGCCCGCCCGCCTGCGGCGGCACCCTGTCTCCGCATCGACAAGGCCGGCACCGCCGTCACCGGTGAGGTGAAAATATGCCCCGGGCGCTACCGCATTCCGGATCGGGCGGAAAAGGGAGTGCTGGTCGTCACCGGTTCCTCGACCCGGATCGACCTGACCGGTGTCACGCTCGAGAGTGGGGACACGATTCCCTCGGAGTTTGCCGGCATCGGAATCGTCAGTCGCGGCGCCGACAGCATCACGATCCGGGGCGGGCGGATTCGCGGGTTCCGGGTGGGGATACGGCTCGAAGGCGGGCGGGGGCATCGCGTGAGTGCCATTGACCTCTCCGGTTCACGGGCTCAGCGGCTGCGTTCCACACCGGACAGCTACGACGAAGCCGATTGGCTCGACATCTTCTCGCCGGACAGCACCGAGGTCTACGGCGGCGCGCTGCTCCTGGTACGCACCACGGGCGCCCAGGTCAGCGGTGTCGTGGCACGGGGCAGCCAGAACGGCATCGGGTTGATCGGCAGCCGTGACGGGTTGATCGCCGACAACGATGTCTCCGGCAACTCGGGCTGGGGGATCCACCTCTACCAGTCGGCGCGCAACACGATCCTCCGCAACCGGGCCGAGCACAACGTCCGCTGCGAAGGCCGCACCTACCGGCGTGGCTGTGACAGCGCCGCCCTTCTGCTGCGCCATGAGAGCGATTCGAACCTGGTCGCCGACAACAACCTGCGGACCAGCGGCGACGGGTTCTTCCTGAGTGGCCAGCGCAGCCGGGTGGCGCCGTCCATCGGCAATCTGGTCATCCGCAACGACGCCACCGGGGCGTTCCACAATGCCTTCGAGTCCACCTTCAGCTCGTGGAATGTATTTCTCGAGAATCGGGCGGACAGCTCCGACTACGGATTCTGGCTGGGGTATTCCCGGGGCAACGTGGTCCGGGGGAACATCATCATCGGCAGCGGCTCCACCGGGATCGCCATCGAACATGGTGGCGAGAACGACATCAGCGGCAACACCATCATCGGCGCGAGGAGCGGTATTCACCTCTTCACCCGCACGGCCGGTGATGATCCCAGCACCGACTATCGCATCGACGACAACACGATCGCCAAGGTGGGGCAGGGCATCGTGCTGGAGCACACCACGAAGGCCAGGCTGCGGGGCAACCTGCTGGATGGCGTGGAGGACGGGGTCGTGGTGGACAGCGCCGGGGCTGACGCGATCGTGGCGGGCAATGTCTTCCTCTCCGCGCGCCGCTGGCTGATCTTCGCAGTGACCCTGGATGCCGGTGGCAATTTCTGGGACGCCCCGGATCTGGCGGCAGTGCAGCGACAGGTGCAGGGGCGGGTCACGCTGGTCCCATTCAAGGCGGCGCGGGAAGCGGGGTACTGAGCGTGTGGTCCGGCGGCGCGCTGTTCCTTCTCGCGGTGTCCCCGCCCGGTTCGCCGGCGGCGGCGGACACGACGTTGCGCCACGTCTTCGCCTATGTCGACGCATTCATCATGGAACACCGCCGCGCGGAGGGAACGCCGGGAATCGCGGTCGCACTGGTCGACCGGGACACGCTGCTCCACCTCTCGCTCGCCGGTGTCGCCGACCTCGGCACCCACGAGCCGCTCACCCCATCCACCCGCTTCCTGGCCGGTTCGATCAGCAAGGTGGTGACGGCCATCGCCCTCCTGCAGCTGCAGGAGGAGGGTGTCGTCGCCCTCGATCGTCCGGTCACCACCTATCTGCCCTGGTTCCGGATTCGTTCCCGCTATCCTCCGATCACGCTGCAGCACCTGCTCTCCCATACTGCCGGGCTGCCCCGCGACCGCAGCGACCTCCCCTCCTCCCCCTACACCGCGGTGTCCCTGCGCGATCGCGAGGTGGGTGGACCACCCGGGGAGTGGTTCGCCTACTCCAACATCGGCTATCAGCTCCTCAGCCTGATCATCGAGGAGGTGGAAGGCCGACCCTTCGCCGAGGTGGTGCGCGAGCGGGTGCTGCGCCCCCTCGGCATGACGGAGAGCGCACCGGCGGTTACCCAGGAAGGGCGCCGTCGTGCCGCGACGGGCT
>JANOFA010000064.1:0-1579 GCA_031413355.1 Gemmatimonadota bacterium
CGCCGACGGTCGTGCTGCACGGTGGCCCGGGCGCGCACCATGACTATCTCCTGCCTGCCTTCGACGCACTCGCGACGGGGCGCACCCTGATCTACTACGACCAGCGCGGCGGCGGACGCTCGGCCGTGGACCGGGAGACGCCGGTGGGCTGGCGCGAGCAGGTGGCGGACCTCGAAACGCTGCGAGAGCTGTGGG
Source organism: Gemmatimonadota bacterium (assembly GCA_031413355.1). GTDB lineage: Bacteria > Gemmatimonadota > Gemmatimonadetes > Gemmatimonadales > GWC2-71-9 > JADJOM01. Next base: position 196 of record JANOFA010000064.1, read on the forward strand.
GCATCGACCGGCTCACCCCTGGCGGGGTACTCCTGGGGCGGGTTGCTCGCGATGCTCTATGCCGTCACCCATCCCGACCGGATTGAGCGCCTCGCCCTGATCTCCCCCGCCCCGGCGTGGAAAGGGGGACGCGCGGAGTTCGAGCGCCGTTTCCTGGCGCGTTCTCAGTCTGCCGAGCTGGTTGCGGCGCGCGAGGCGCTGCGCCGCTCGGGGCTGCGGGAGCGGGACCCGGCGGCCCACCAGGCGCGGCTCTTTGCGCTGGCGGTGGGCGGCTGGTTCCACGATCCGGCGCGGGCGGACTCGTTGACACCATTCCGTCTTACCGAGCGCACCCAGCGGAGCGTCTGGGAGAGCCTCGGGGACTACGAGCTTCGTCCCGCCCTCGGCGCACTGGACCTCGCGGCCATCGTACTACACGGCGACGACGATCCGATCCCGTGGGAAACTGCGCGCGAAACCGCGGACTGCCTCCGAGCCGCCTTTCACCTCTTGCCCGGGTGCGGACATGTGCCCTACGTCGAGGCATTCGAGGCATTCGTGACGCTGCTGAACGACTTCCTGCCGCAGAGCGGGTGACGGCCAGCTTTGCACCGCCCTGAGCCCGGAATTACCCTTCTCGTCCCATGCGCCCCACCCCTTTCGACGTCGCCTTCGGACCCCAGGCCGACGAGCGCTTCCCCCGCATCCGCGAGTCGCTGACCGCCACGGGCCGCGATCCCCACGACCTCGATGCGTTCATGCTGGACCGGGAGGTGGTCACCCTGCTCCGGGAACTGGTCCCCGAAGAAGGTGTCGGGCAGGCGATCGAGCAGCATATCGCCCTTCTGCACCACAGCTATCTCTACTGGGCCGAGGGCGGCTGGCTGGTCCAGCTCAATCGGGCGCGGGCCCAGCGCCTGCTCGCGCCGGAGGCCAGTGGCAGCGGAGATCCGGCCCCGGCCGGCCTGCCGCGCGCCGCGTATGTCCAATTCCCCGAACGGCTGGTCTGGGCCGCTCTTGGCGAAGGCCAACCGCACCAGCCACTCGATGGGCTCTTCGTGCGGTCGTGGCCGGAAGGCGGGTACTTCGTGCTGGGCGTCTTCAGCATGCACCCAAGCCATGAGGGCTTCACCGTGGTGGAGGCGGATGGTCACTCCGCTGGTCCGCTGATGCGCGAGGACGGCACCGAGCTTTTCTCTCCAGTGCTGCCTGGCGGCGCGGCCGCAGGATTGTTCTCGATCGTTGGCGGCGAGGAGCTCATCGAACTGGCGGCGCGGACCCGCCCGCTACTGCAGGAAGCGCAGGCCTGCATCGGGTCGGCCCATCATCCACACCAGCCGGTCGAGGTGAGCTGAGATGGCGCTGGACAAGAAAGCTGTCGCCGACGTCCTGGAACAGATCGCCG
>JANOFA010000065.1:0-20812 GCA_031413355.1 Gemmatimonadota bacterium
CATGTAGTAGGGCGTCCCGAGGATGACGCCCGTCTCGGTGAGGCCGCCGCTCGGCTCCCCTTGCGAGATCTTCGCGATCCCGAAATCGAGGATCTTCACGAAGAGCGGGTCGTCCGCGTCGCGGTGCGGGTGGATGCCGAGATCTATTTCTACAACGGTGACTTCGGCGGGGGAAGGAATCTCACGAACGACCTGTGCTATCGGTCGGGCTCCACATCAATGTCGGCGGCAAGTAGGGGGCGCTCCGCCTGCCATTGCAGGGTGGTCGGAATGGCGCCGGAGGGGCAGGCGTCCAACCTGCCAATGCAGGGTGCGAGTTGACGTCTCGCCCGAAAAGAACGACAGGCGAACACTGGAGAAATCGGCAGGTTCTGTGGTCCGACACTGGAAAGGATTGGACCATGAAGAAGTTGCGCACTTACGAGAAGCAGATCGCCTTTGCGCTCCGAAAGGTCGAGGTGGGCACGCCGACGGGTGAAGCGGCGCCGATTCCTGCTGAGGCCGACCGCCCTGATCATTGGCCCGCAAGCGGTTGCCACAGTTCTACCTTGTTCCCTTCTGGATCGATGACCCAGGCAAACTTCCCGTACTCGGAATCGTCGATTTTCTCGAGAACGTTGCAGCCTTCTTCGCGCAAGACCTTGACCAGTGCGTAGAGATCTTCCACCCGGTAGTTGACCATGAACGTTGCAGTGCTCGGCGCAAACTGGTCGCCTTGCGCCGAACCAATCGACCAGATGGTTGTTCCAGCAAACGGCTTGCCTTCACCGTCTGTCCAATTGAACGCTGTGCCTCCCCATTCCTGGACATCGATTCCGAGGTGCTGTTTGTACCAGGCTTGTAGTGACGGAGCGTCTTTGGCTCTGAAGAAGATTCCGCCAATGCCCGTGACTCGCTTCATGGAACCTCCGAGAGCGGTTGGTGGTGAGGAAGTGTGCATTTCTTGTGGCCTGGCGACATGGCATCACCGGCGTGGCGTGGCGCCGGACGGGGAACCCTCCACCACAGTGGACCAGCGCTTCAAGATGAGCAAGGCCATGGCCGCGCCATGTCCTGTGCATGCGCTAGTGAGGCAGCGGTGATCGCCACGCGGGAAGGGCAGCCCAGTGGGGCGTGCCGCTATCCGAGCAGCAGTGCGGTGATCAGCGACCCCACAAGCGCACCCACGCCGAGAAGTATCACATTCAAGTGACGACGGTGTGTCGAGGCCCCCTTGGGGCGCGCCATCCAAACTTCGGAAATCGGAAACCACTTCGTCGATCCCCAGCCGTCGCCTAGCTTCACCCGTTCCTTGCTCGAATCATACGCCACCACGGTGCAGGTCCACGGACCCCAGCTTGGCCAAATGCAGGTCACCCGCACACCGGGACTGAGCGCATAGGAGCGAAGCTCGTCCAGGGGCAGATCATGCTCGCTTCCCCGGAGGAACCTGACACGGATTGTGTCCTCCGACGAGGACAAGACCTCGGCGACGTAGAACTTTCCGTCGGACGCACGCGCCCAGGTGAGCGCACCAACGAGGGGTGGCGTAGCAGGCAGGTCGAACTGCTCGGCCAGCGCTTGCTGGACTGCCTGTCGCGAGAAGCCGACTTCTTCCGCCGCGCCGAGAAACGCGGCCAGGTCGGAGTTCGAGGTCGGGGGCTGCTTGGCGGACCGGCCAAGCTCTTCGGCGCGGGTCAGTACGTCCTGTAATTCTTTATCGGTGAGTCGCATCAGCACTCCGCCGGCTCTGTTTGACTGGATCCGTACTCCGGAGAATGCACGCTGGTCGGAACCCCGCGCACGAATAGGCAGCGCCTGAGACACGGTCCGGCCAGGACGGTCAGTGCCACGTAGCGCACGCGCATCACCTCCGTTGCGCGGTGCAGCACCGGGAGCTTTCCGCCACAATGTGGCAAGTGCCCGGCCCACGCATGGCGGTGGCCGGGCCAGAGCATGCGCTTGTTAGGCTGCACTTATCCGGTCGGTGGCGCCACGTTCCATCCGCGCCGCCCAAATACCATGGCCTGGCTGCGGACCGTCCGGGCCGGGGGATCAGGGTGCGCGCGTACCGTGCATCCGGAGACTGATCGCGGAATCGGATCCGGAGGTCGTATAGTGGGCCACCGTGGATCCCACGAGCGCGCCCTCCTGAAGCCGCATGACGCTGTGGGTGCTCACTTGGACACCTTTGCGGAGCACACTCTCGTATGGCCCGGCCTCGGTCACGATGCTATCGCCAGCTACCGCAATGATTCGAACAGAAACTGGGGGGCGATTGGGGAAGTTGAAGATCCAGCCGGACTGGTCGCTGGTTGCGATCAGCTCAAAGGTCAGCAAGGTGCTGTCCGATGTGGTAGCCATGGTGCGCACGGTCCATGTACCGGCGAGCGCCGCGAGCGAGATCGTTGCAGGGGCTGCCCCCGCCCCGAGGGAATCCAGGTTTGCGTCCTTGCCTGCCTGTTGCTCTGGCTTGGCACAGCCCGCCAGAATGATGAGGCAACAGTACATCGTGAGCGAGCGCATGTAGTCCTCCTGCTATGTGATTGGAACCCCCCGGGAAACAGGGTGAACGTACCGTACGGTCCAGCGAAGGGCAAGCGAGCGGGTCTGCTCAGTGCAGCCTAACGATCACGCTCACCAGCCGGCAGGGCACCGACGAGCTACCCTTCTGGGAAAGCCCACATGCCCCGCCGGTCAGGTGCACCGTCTGGTTGTATCGTTGACAGCCAGTCTGCTACCTCACGCAGCACCACCGTGTCCGGCCCCGGCGGCAGGACCCCGTATTCCGCAATTGAGCCGGTCTCCGCCGGCTGGAAGAGGTGGTTGTAGTCGGGGAACAGCCGTACGGCCGTGCTCCGGCGGCCGGCGGTAATCCGCTGAAACGCGTCCGCATTGGCCGCACCCGGCACCTGGACATCCTTGCCGCCGTAGACGGCGAGCAGATGCCCGTCGAGCCTGCCGAGGATCCCGGCCGGGTCCTGTCGCAACAGCGAGCGGTATGCTGGGGCGGCGACCACACCAGCCATCACCTGCACGCTCTCATTGACCGCTGACTCGTCAATGCCGGGGGAGTCCGGCCATGATCGTAGATACGCCCGGATCACTTCCTCGATCTCCAGCACCACAACCGTGCGGTCCCGATCCGATCGGGCCAGGGCAAACACACGCTCGTTCATCAGGCGTTCGTGAGCGATCTGTGCAGCGGTCGCCCCGCTCTCCTGCGATACCGTCCGCGCCTGCTCATGCAGCAGCCACTCGATCGGAACAGCCGGCCCGGCGAGCATGACGACCGCCCAGGGTGTGACCCGCGGGCCGGCGGCGGCGGCGATCAACCCGCCCTCGCTATGGCCCAGGAGTGCGATCCGTTCCGCATCGACGACCGGGTGGGCCACCAGCCACCGGCAGGTCGCCACCACATCCTCAATGGCCCCGTCGAAGTCTTGCCCGCCCGCGTCCCCCGTCGAGCGGCCGACGCCCCGGTCATCGCAGCGGAGGACAGCGTAGCCGTGCGCGGCGAAGTACTCGGCGATGATCCGGAACGGGGTATGGCCGCAGACCGTTTCGTCGCGGTCGTTTGCCCCGGACCCGGTGACTAGGAGCAGGGCCGGGCACCGTCCCGCTCCTGAGGGTACGAGAAGCGTCCCCGCCAGGACGGCACCCGCCGCCGGAATTCGAATCTCTTCGGTGCATACTCGCATATCTTGAACCCGGCAGAGCCGCCAGACAGTCGGAGCCCACGACATGAGCATCCGTGTAGCCCTGCTGAGGCTACCGATCGCCTGACTAAATAACAACCGAACGCCAGCGCATCACCTGCGTGGCGCGGCGCAACACCGTGCACTGTGAGTCAAGGTGAGCCGACTGCCCGCCCAAAGCAAGGCGGTGGCCGCGCCACGGCTGGTGCAGGCGTGCGTTAGGCGGCAGACTTGCTGAATCGTTCGCGCATGCGGCGAATCACCGCCGGACCGTGGGCCGTTTCAAGGTGGATGCTCCCCACTAATGGAACAGCCTCCACCTCGTCCGTAGAACGCGCCCGGCAGGAATCGCACCTTCGGGAGTCGGCACCTCAGTGTTGAACGCCACCCCTTGGCCTCCACCATGCCAACGGCATGCTAGAATGGATCCACCGTCATGAGACGCGACCCGACGATCTCAGCAAGGTCAGCGCGACGCTTGCCTTCAACGACAGTCAATCCCTGAGCATCCAGGACAGGTTTGAAGAGCGCCTCACGCCGTGCGTACGATGCGGAATCCTGGTAAGTGGTCTCCAGGGCGACATCCCACTGGCTGCTGGTATCCGCACTCACCAACATGCGATAGCTGACGATCTCCCTCTTCGCCAGGATGGTGGCGCGGGCGCGCGACCAGTTCAGCTGATAGAAGCGGATCAGCAGAGCGCGCTGGCCCGGTCGCGCCTTTACGAAGTCGATGCTCACGATCTGCGGCCGCGATCCACCGGCATCGAGCTGGGCCCCGGATGGTGCGGCAGAGCTGGTAGTCGCAAGAGAGAAAAAGATGAAAGCGCTTATCCGCATGGAAGCCTCCGAGACAACATGGTTCGCAGTAGCATGTCAGCCGCCTGACGCCCGCGCCACGACTGCTCACCGTGAGAACGCTACGCCGAGACACCTATCGATACTGCTGCACGCGCAGCGAGGCGGCGTCATCGCCCGTCATTAGGCCGGGTGTCGCTGAACGCGCAGCTCGCGGTGCCGCAGGAGCCCGCCGCGTAGATGACACAGGCCAATAACGAGTGCCGTACCGGAGAACACCGCATAGCGCAGCGGCACCTCTCCAACCCCGGTCGCGAGCCCCAAGGCTTCTGGCACGACCCCGAGGCCTCGAACCGTGTACACGCTGCCGATCACCCAAAAGCCAGCAGCCACGAAAGGTGGTCGGCGGCGTAGTGCGTCAGCCGCAGCCAGGCCGTAGTACCCCCACGTCGCAAAAAGCAGAACGATGCTGACAGTGATAGCATCCGGGATCCGCGAGCCCGCTGCTTTCATGTCGGCGAGCTCCTGGGCGCCAAAGAATGCATATGCCGCTGGTCCTGCGAACACAATGCCTAGGTGAAGAAGCGCGACCATCGCGCTCATTGCCGCACTGGCGAACAGCCAGCGGCGAGTTGCAACACTCAGACGCTGCCCCCCGAAAGTCATGGTGCCTCCCACTGCTGCGCACATGCGGCCGAACGCCCGCCCGCGCATTACCTGCGTGGCGCGGCACAGAACAAGGAGCTGTCGGCCAAACTGGGGTCAATCTCAGCCAAGAGCAAGGCGCTGGCCGCGCCACGTCGGCTGCATGCGCTTGTTAGGCGGCGCGTGTCGATGATACTGGCCTAATTGACTGTGAAGCTCGCCTGCATCCCCATCGCGATGTGTGGTGGGAGCGAGTCGGCATCGCGGAACTGACAGATCATGACATACGTGCGCCCCGCCAGGAGGTCGGTCTGCAGGGCGCCAATGCTCGTTTCCCCGGGCGCTACGATGAGGATGCCGACAACACCATCGGTGACCTCAGCGGGATCTCGTCCCTGGGTTAAGCGCGCCGTGACCGAATCTGCCGTCATCCCCACGCGCAGCCGCCCCAAGGCCATCTCGTGGGGTACTTTGCCTTGGTTCGCGAACCGGATCGTGGCAGGTCCGGCCCGAATTTTGGGCGGCACGGCGAAGGCGTAGTCGGTGCCGACTACCTGCAGCTCGCGTGGCGGAGCCGCCTGACAGGATAGTGTGCTGAGGCAAATGGCAGCAGCGGCCAGTGCCGATGGTCGGCGGGAGTGGATAGAAGCCACGAAGCAATGCGGCATGACGACAGTCCAGGACGAAGTAGGGAAGAGCGAAACCTAGAGAGCTGAAGCCATCGTCCGCGCATCATCTGCGTGGCGCGGCACAGAACAAGGACCTGTCGGTCAAACTGGGGCCAATCTCAGCCAAGAGCAAGGCGCTGGCCGCGCCACGTCGGCTGCATGCGCTTGATAGGCAGCGCGGATTCATAAACAAAGTGCAACACCCGCAGAGAAGAGTACGGTGACCTGCCAGTCGGGTAACCTTCTGATCTCCTCCAAGAGAACGAAGGCCCCCATGTACTCACAGATCACCGCGGACGAAAGACATACCCTCGGGCTCCTGCGCCGACTCGGGCTCCGCCCGGCCGACATTGCCAGGGCGTTGGGGCGGCACCGCAGCACGATCGGTCGGGAACTCGCCCGCAACACCCGCCCCGACGGGGGCTATCGTCCCGCCTGTGCCCAGGCCCGCGCCGGTGGCGGAGCCGGTGCGGCGCCCGGTTTACGCCGGCGGAGCTCGCCCTCGTCACGGCGCACCTCGCTCGCAAGTGGAGCACCGAGCAGATCGCCGCGGTGCTGCGGCAGACCGGTCAGTTGGCCATCAGCCAGGAGACGATCTATCGCTACATCTGGGCCGACAAAGGCCGGGGCGGCCAGCTGCATACCCATCTCCGCGGGGCGCCGAAGCTCCGACGCAAGCGCTACGGGAGCTACGAGCGGCGGAGTCGCCTGACGGGGAAGCGGCACATCGCCGCGCGGCCGGCGGCGGTCGCGACCCGCCGCGAAGGCAGGCATTGGGAGCTGGATACGGTGCCGGGCATCGGGGATCGGCACTGCGTGCTGAGTCTCGTCGAGCGCACCTCGGGGTACCTGGTCCTCGGGAAGCTCACCGCCCGCACTACGGCCGCCGTGACCCGGCGCGCCATTCAGCTCATCCGCCGGGAGCGGCAACCGGTGCACACCATCACCGCCGACAACGGCACCGAGTTCCATGACTACGCACGGATCGAGGCCGCCACGGGGACCACGTTCTACTTCGCCACTCCGCACCACGCCCGGGAGCGCGGCACCAACAAGAACACCAACGGTCTGCTACGCCAGTATCTCCCGAAGGGCCAGAGCATGGCGCGCCTCACGCCATGTGACTGCACCCGGATCGCCCGCGCGCTCAACACCCGGCCCCGGAAGCGCCACCACTATCAGACCCCGGAGGCCCGCTATGCGACACTTGCGTGAACGCCCCGCTAAGCACTATCGGGGTGAACGTTGCACTTCACACTTGAATTCACACGGCATGCTCTGAGCTACCTCGTGATGATCCCGATAGTCCCAAGCCACGTCTCCACCAGCGCCGGCCATCGCGTGATGGGAGATTCGGTGGGGCGCAGGGCAAATGCGTGCCCGCCTTTCACGTACACGTGCATCTCCGCGAGAACTCCGGCCTTCCTGAGCGCGGCATAGTAGACCAGCGAGTTCTCCACAGGATCTACCGGATCGTCTTGCGCATGCAGCAAGAACGTCGGCGGCGTCAGGCTCGTGACCTGAATATCGGGGTTCAGCGCGAAGTTCTTTGCCGGAACCGCCAGATGCCCCGGATAGAGAGCGATGGCAAAGTCCGGCCGGCAGCTCTCCCTGTCGGCCGCGTCCACGGTCGGGTACACACGATGGTCGAAATGCGTGCTAATCGCGGCGACCATGTGCCCGCCCGCCGACATGCCTAACACTCCGATCTTGTGCGGATCGATCTGCCACTTCGCGGCGTGAAAGCGCACCAGCCCTACCGTTCTTTGCGCATCCTGCAACGCCGTCCGACAATCCCGATACCGCCCTGTCATCACACACGGCACGCGGTATTTCAGGAGCACGCACGTGATTCCCCTGGACGTCAGCCAGTCACAGACTTCCGTGCCTTCGAGGTCGATGGCCAGAACGTTGTAGCCTCCGCCGGGAAACACGACCACCGCAACGCCCGTGCTGTTTCCCTTTGGTGAATAGATGGTCATCGTCGGTTGCGCGACTCGGTCGACGTAGACCCACGGCCTGCCAGCTACGAGCCGTGGTTCGCCTGCGGCGTCCACGACCGTCCCGGATACCTCGGGCTTGTCGACCGGCTGTGCATCAGGGACGCCACTTGGCCAGATCCGCACTTGCGTATGGCCCGGCGATGGTCTCCACGCCGTCTGCGACGCGCAGGGAGCCGCAAACGAGAGCAGCAACGAGAGAGCCATACCTAGCCACGCGTCACGTCGCATCACACCTCTCCTATCTGAAAGCCCGTCGAACGCCCGCGCATCACCTGCGTGGCGCGGCACGGAACAAGGAACTGTCCGCCAAAGTGGGTCAATTGCCGGCCGAGAGCAAGGCCGTGGCCGCGCCACGACTGGTGCATGCGCTTGTTAGGTGGCCACTTGCAAATATGTCATGACTGACATATACATGATGTCCATGGCCGACGCCAACAAGCCACTCGTCTGGCTGCGCGGGGAGGTCAAGACACCCCCGTTCTCCGCCGCCGCGCGCCAGGAGGCGGGGATCGTGTTGCGCCGGCTGCAATGGGGCCAGCTGCTCGGCTTGCCCCACTCGCGCCCGATGCCGACGATTGGTCGACGCTGCCACGAGCCCCGGATTCCCAATGAGCGCGTGACGTGGCGGATCATCTACCGGATCGATCTGGATGCGATCGTCGTGGGGGACGTCTTCGCGAAGAAGACCCCGGCGACGCCCGCCCAGGTAGGGGAGACCTGCAAACGGCGATTCCGCCTTTACGATGAGTTGACCCGGGACTAGGAGCCGATAATGAAGACAAGCAAGCGAGCCAAGCTCGTCGCCGCCAGATGGGCGGCCGGGACGACCGCGGATTTCCTTGGACTGAGCCCGGAGGAGGCGGCCTTCGTGGAAATGCGTGTGGCCCTCGGGCAGAGCCTCCGCCAGTGGCGCACTGGGAATAGGCTGACTCAGGGCGAGCTCGCGAAGCGGCTCCGCTCGAGTCAGTCCCGCGTGGCGAAGATGGAAGCGGCCGATCCCACCGTGTCCGTCGACTTGCTGCTGCGCTCGCTCCTCAGCCTGGGCGCCAAGTCCAAGGATATTGCGCGGGTGATTGCCTAGAGCGAGTCAGTTGTGAGATAGCCAGTTTGTACTGCAACACTTAGTAGACATAGCATTCTTCCGGTGTGAGCCAGCGGAGGCGTTCGCGCGGTCGGGTGTTCAGGCGATAGGCGATGCGCGTGCAGTCGCGCTGCGTCAGGTGGGCCAGCGGTGTGCGCTTCGGGACATACTGGCGAATGAGCCCGTTGGTGTTCTCGTTGGTGCCGCGCTGCCAGGCACTGTAGGGATCCGTGAAATAGCACGCGGTGTGGAGCGCGGTTTGCAGACGGCCGAAGCCGCCCATCTCCGGGCCGTTGTCCATGGTGAGGCTGCGAATCGGATGCGGTTGGTCGCGGAGCAGCGGGATCGCACGGGCGGTAAAGGCCGCGGCGGTGAGCGTCTCCAGCTTCCCGATCACCACCCACCCGGTCGCGCGCTCCACCGCAGTGAGAAGGCCGCAGGTGCGCTCGGTGCCGACCATCGTGTCGAGCTCCCAGTGGCCCAGGTCGTGGCGCCGCTCGACCGCCTGCGGTCGCTCCCGGATGGACGGCCCGCGCACCGAGGGGCGGCGCTGCTGTCCCGCCTGCCGTCGGCGCTGCCGATGCCCTTGCCGGAGCTGCTTCCATAAGGAGTGCGGCCGCCGCCGTTCCCGATGGAGCCACGCGTAGATGCTCGACGCGCTGATCCGCAGGATCCCCAGGGCGCGGAAGCGCTCGGCGATCTGCTCGGGGCTCCACTGCTGCTCCAGGCAGACCCGCACACCGGCCCAATCGTCCGCGGTCAGCCGTCGATTCCGACGGGCAACGCTGCGACGGGCCACCGCTTGGCGGTGGGCAAAGTGGCTTTCGTAGCCCCCGCGATAATTCCGGTTGCGGCGCACCTCGCGCCAGAGCGTGGTCCGGTCGCGCTCCAAAACCGCGGCGATGGCGGCGAGCGGCCAGCCCAGGCGCAAGAAATCCTGGAGACAGTATCTTTCCGCCTGGGTGAGGTGGGTGTTTGGCATGGGCTTCGTTCTCTTGGTAGGAGATCCGAAGTGTATACCGAGCACCTGCCTCGCCTCTTTTGTTGCACTTACTTTAACAATCCACCAGAGCCGTCTAACGCCCGCGCATCACCTGCGTGGCGCGGCGCAGAACAGGGACCTGTCCGCCAAACTGGAGCGCATCTCAGCCCGAAGCAAGGCCGTGGCCGCGCCACGGCTGGTGCATGCGCTTGTTAGGCCTCGTTTCTCCTATTTTGCCGCAAGGCGATCTTCGCAAGCGCGAAGGAATGCGGCACGTACCTGTTTCTTTTGGAGGGAATCCAGTTGCGCATTCAATCTCGCGCGCGATTTGGCGAGTAGGCGAGAGTCGATATCCTTGGGCGTTTGGCCCTGACTCTTGATGGACTCGACTAGCGCCGCGAGGTCAGTTTCAGGGATCTCACGGGCAAGTATCTCCGCTACGTCAACTATCGGATTCTGAGCTGCCGCAGGGAGCGGTACGGGAAGGGGAGCAACGGGCGCCGGTTGAACTACCGCCGTTTGACGTACTGAGAGGAAGGAGGCCAAGTCGGCCGGCGCCCACTCGTGGGTGGAATCGGCTTCCTGCAGCAAAAAGAGGGATTGGCTTCCGCGGCTCGGCTTTATCCCAAGAAGGTGAACCCGAATCCCGAACTCCTGGGCTTGTTGAACCCCAACTCGGAGGTCCTCGTCTCCGGAAACTAGGACCGCATCGCTCATTGCCCGGTTGCGAGCAAGATTGATCATGTCGGTCACGATGAGGGAATCAACTCCCTTCTGTTCACCGACGCTGTTTACGAATCCGAGCCGGACCTTCACGCGGGGTAGGTGAGCCAAAGCCAAGTGCTGGGGGGTTGGTCCAATCGAGGTGCCGTCGTACCAATAGATGCGAAGGAGGGGGAGCCCGGAAACAGTACTGGCGAACGCCTCAAGCGCCTCCGCAGCTCTTTCGGGGTCAAAAATCACACTGCTGCGCGGTTGCTTTTGGCCAGAAAGCGTAACTGAGCCCTGGGCAAAGAGATAGCCGGCATCGACGAAAACGCAAACTCGGTCCATGGGGGGTACTCCTAGGGTAGGCATAGAACAAAGGGCTCCCGAAGGAGCCCGGTAGTAGCCGTCCCATTAAGACTGCTAGTCGGGGCGGCATCAACAATATCGGCCTACTGCTTGACTGTGTCAAGCTGCTGGTAACCCGTGCTATCACGGCGCGAAAGGCCTATGGAAAGGCACGAAAGTTGTCGAGGCCTAACGACCTGCGCATCAGCTGCGTGGCGCGGCACAAAACAGGGAACTTACCACGAAGCTTGGCTAATTCTCAGTCCAAAGCAAGGCCGTGGCCGCGCCACGTCAGGTGCATGCGCTTGTTAGGTGGCAGTCGCACACCGTTACCAAGGGTAAGGAATGGCTCGCCACTCCTTGTCACCCTCAGGGAGATGATAGTTGTCGATCGCAAGATTCGGTGTCGCGCTCACGGCAAGGAGGATGCTTCCTGAGACCGTCGTAAAGGAGAAATAGCCATCTGGGAATTGGGAGGCGGCAGCAACCAAGAAGCCCCCGGTAGCGTGGATGGCGTGGGTCAACGATGCATCGATAAGGTGCGACTCACGGTCGTGCTTGGTGCGATTGTAGGCGTCGTACCAGGAAAGGCTTTCCGTCGGCTTGGCTACGTCCCAGTCCGCAAAGGGGCAGAAGCTGGGGAAGTCCGGATAGAGCGGGAGGTGTACTTCGTACTCCTCAAGCCTGAGTGGGCCGAGAAGCTTCACATAGTCGCGGGTAGTCCAACGGTCGCCGGGATAATTGTTTGCCTTTAGGACGCCGACGAGAGCAGCTTCAACTTCAGTGCACGCCGAAATGAGATGAATACGGGTCTTGTGTCCGTACGCCGCGAGATTGGGGGTCTCCGGCTCAACTACTTCAAGTATCGCTTGTAGGCCTTCATTCAGGAGCCTCAGCGCGACGAGGGTGCCAGAATAGGCTTTGGTGTCAACGAAGGCTCTTCCCAGCGCCGGCCTGGATATTCGGGGATAGTACTCCCCACGCCCGGGCTCTTTCATGTAGGCCATCGGTGCTCCAAGCGTAACAGGATACTGCCACCTAACACCCGCGCATCACCTGCGTGGCGCGGCGCAGAACAGGGACCTAGTGGCCAAGGTGGGCTAGACCTCGCCCCAAAGCAAGACGGTGGCCGCGCCACGTCTGGTGCATGCGCTAGTTAGACGCCGTCAAGGTGGTGCCACGGTCGTGGTACTCATCGGGCGAAGCTCGCCGCGCATCGCCGCCCAGACAGCATCGCGTAGGGCATCGTACGGGGGCGGCTCTCGATAGAAAGCAATGGTGCTATGATTGCGGCCGAAATAGTAGTCCAAGTGGTAGAGCCGATCCTTTGGACCAATGTCTTTGGCTTCGCGTGCGACTGCAGTGGTGACATCGTAGCTGCCCAAGGAATAGCGGGAGGTATCGCGACCATCCGAGTCTATGAGGTGGAATGTTACGTGAATCATGCGGTCGCCCTTAGGGGCGAAGTTCTGGAAGACCATGACCCGATGTCCGTCAATGGTTGCCTGCTCGCGACAGAACGCCTCCGCGCTCTTCAATTCGGGATTCTTGGTGAGACGCCGATGCTCCAACAGGCCTGCGAGCGCTGAGTCGCGGCGAGGGCGGTCTCCAAGCGCCTGGTAGGTCTGGACCAGCTTTGCCTCAACCTTCCAGTCAGTGGAATCAATCGCGCGGTAGGCCTTCCAGGCGGCCAGGGCTTCCTGTGGCTGGTTCAGAGCGGAACGCCAAATGCCGAGATTCCACCAGGCATCGAGAACGGTGGGATCAAGTTGGAGCAAGGAGTCTGTTTGCGCGATCGCAGCATTGAAGTCCGACGTTTCCGCAGCGGCGACCGCGCTCGCGTAAAGGCGACTGATCTCGTCACGGGTCTCAGTTTGGCCGAAGAGAGACTTGGCGAGGACTATTAGGGCCGAGAGGCAAAGTAGAGCCGGTCTCATTTGCACTCCTCATTACGGCGGCTAACGCCCGCGCATCACCTGCGTGGCGCGGCGCAGAATACGGAACTGTCCGACGAACATTGGCAAACGCCTGTCCCAAGTCGATCTGTGGCCGCGCCACGGCTGGTGCATGCGCTTGTTAGACGGCAGAAACACGGCGCCTTGGTCGCGGACGGCCTAATCGTTGGCGCCTTCACCTTCGACTGGGGAACTGTAGACGATGCAGTGAGGGCGACTCTCTCGACCGCTCGCGCCGAGTCAGTGGGTCATTCCGGCCACCGACAAGTCAGCTAAAGCCCACTAACTCTATCAGCCGACTAGCCAACCATAGATCAAGGCCGAGACGGCAGTACCGCCTGCGCCAAGGCTCGTTGCCACTCGCAGAATATGAACAGTGCGCTCTGGCCAGTCGTATGAACTTGCGGACAAAGTCAATGTGCCGAGCGCGAGCGTGACGATGCCACAAACGATCAGCGATGTCAATGTTTGGCGTGCAGCCCGCGTCGTGGGATTGGGGATGACGATCGTCCCGCGCCCCTTCTGTAGGTGCCGCATTAACAGGAGCACGCCGAGCGCCGCAAAAGCAGGGATAAATACAACCGCTGCGGGGCTCACTATCACGCTCGTGGTCATACAACTCGGACGATGAAAGGAAAGCAGGAGATGGAGTGTCGACTGCCGTCTAACGCCCGCGCATCACCTGCGTGGCGCCGCGCAGAACAGTGAACTATCCGACACACCACCGCAAATGCCCGCACAAAACCGCTCCATGGCCGCGCCACGTCTGGTGCATGCGCTTGTTAGGCGGCGGACCCCGGTACCAGCCACAGTCTGAGTAGCACACCTTCGCCACGGTTCAGCAGGTAGAAGGCCCCGGAGTGTGGATCCCGACTGAGAAAAGTGGTCCCCGCTGCCTCAGGGATCTCATATGCCTCACGGATTGTGTAGGTCATGTCGATGAGACAGAGCTGAGCGGGCGTGGAATCCGGCTCGGCCAAGAGCAGCCACAGCCCCCGATCGTCCGCCGTCGCGCCCGCGATCATCGCTAGCCCGGCCATGCGGGCGGGGTCCTTGGCGAGCTCGCGACTCGCCCGGAAGAACTCCTCCGTGCGCCGCGCAATGTGGTCGGCGGGCAGCAGGAGGCCACCCAATCGTGTCCCATCGGGACCGAAGTGCTCAATGCGCCCCGTAGACTGCTGGACGATCCATACGTCACGGCGCGGGCCCAGCACTGGGAATACGATGTTCTTGTACTCATCTGGAACGTGGCCAGCCGCCACAGCCTCCTTCATCTTGCCAAAGTGAAAGAAGGTCTGCGGAGGGACCACCGGCGTCCCATATCGGGCCAGCACCTCACCGGTCGGGCTCCGAAGCACAGCCAGCGCGCTATCCACACCATCCGTCATATGGAGAGTGGTGTCCCCGTCCAGAAGGGCGAAGGCCTGGTGGGTGAAGCCTTGAGGCAGGAGGCGGGTGCCTACGAAAGCGCCATCCCGGAGAAAGTTACTGAGCCGACCGTTCCCGATGTCGAACACCGCGATCGTGTCCCCGTGCAGGGTAAAGCCATAGGCCATGAGGAACTCACCGGGCCTTTTGCCCGGGCGGCCAAAGCTGGAATGGAGAGTCCCCGCTGAGTCCAGGATGAACACCTTGCTCGCCTTGTAATCGAGCAGCGCGATCTGGCCGGTTGCGAGCGCGTAAGCGGCGATCGGGAGTTCAACCGGGAGGGTGCTTGGCGTGGCGATCGTGTCCACGCGTACGGTCGTGACGGCGCGGCCAGATTCCCGCCGGGTGCAGGCAGCGCAGAGAAGGATGGCAAGAATGAAGCTGTGCGAGCGAGTTGACATGTTGCCTCAAGTCTGCCGCCTAACGCCCGCGCATCACCTGCGTGGCGCGGCGCAGAATGGAGAACTGTCCGCCAAGCTGGGCCAACTCTCGGCCCGACGCAAGGCCATGGCCGCGCCACGTCTTGTGCATGCGCTTGTTAGGCGGCGGCAAACCAGCTACTGGCGCGATACAGTGCCCAGTGCCACTACTACTAAGAGCAACGCCCACAACAGGACAAGGGTTGTGATGGCGGGCCCCCGATGCAACCAGCCGAAGTCTACTAGAAGGTCATTGTCCGTGCTACCTGCGAACCGGAGGCTGGCAACGCAAGTTGTTGCCGCGAGAACATAAGCAGCGCCAGTCCGCAGTGAGGGACCCTGCTGTTGAAGGGGCATCTAAGGCTTCAGCGCGAATGGGGGTAGGGTGAGTGGAAGGGAGCCATCAGATGGGATCTCAATCACCTCCCACATAAGGGAAAGTAGTTGATGGATCTTCCGCCCGTGGGCCACGAGACCGACCTCAGACCAGCTGGAAGTGGAGGTTAGCTTAGTAAGCCAGGCGGCGTAGCGGTCGCGCTCGATTGAATTGCTTGCGAGAATGTAACAATAGCAATCAAATGGTCGAGACCATTTGAGGAGCAAGCCGTTGTAGTTGGGCGAGGGTTGCCCGAACTGACCACCCCATTGGAGCCGTACTGCCTTCTCTGAGAGGACGGTTGAAGGCGGAGGTGGCATGGATACACCTGTGGGGGGAAAGGAAGCCAATGAGCACATTGCAAGAAAGCCGCCTAACGCCCGCGCATCACCTGCGTGGCGCGGCGCAAAACAGGGCACTTGCAGCCAAACTGGGCCACATCTCAGCCCGGAGCAAGGCCATGGCCGCGCCACGTCTGGTGCATGCGCTAGTTAGGCGGCGCGCGTCTTGCAAGAGTGTCGCGAAGTCCCTGGCGAGCGCATGCCGGATGACTAAAAGCGTGTTAAGGTCATGCTGAATGTATCACCCACAAATGACCCGTCCGTCCCAATCAGCTCACCTTCAAGATGCTTCCCAGAATCCGAGACCGCAAACCTCGCTGTGCCCCGGGCGAGGTAGGGAGGTGGGGCAGTCACCACAATTGTAACTATCCCGCTCATGTACGCGCCGGTAAACGGTAGCGGAAGGGTGGCCGACGGCAGCGCTATCGTTCCTTCCACTGCTGCCGGTGTCGTCTCGATCATGATGAGGCGCGCGTCGAAACCCTGCCCTGGGGCAGTGTTTGTCGTGTAAAGGCCGGTGTAGGTCCCCGTCAGACCTATCATTGCAGGCGCGGTCGAGTCCGTACTCGAGCTGCATCCTGCTAGCACCAAGACCAATGCGAGGCGCTGCATCACTGTCCTCCGAGCTGTCCTCATGTGATAGCGGGCCAATCGGTGCCCCCATCCTGCTGAACGTTGCGCCAAGCCGGCACCAGTGCTGTCACGATCACAGTAGCCGCCTAACGCCCGCGCATCACCTGCGTGGTGCGGCGTAGAACACGGCACTGTCTCTCGCGCGGGGCCAAATGCCTGCCCGAAGCCAGGCGCTGGCCGCGCCACGTCTGGTGCATGCGCTTGTTAGGCAGCAGCGTATCGACGATGCAGCATGCACGTCGAGTGCGACGAGGCGCTTCTCTTATGGCAGCACGCGTACGGGGGAGTGCACATGCTCGCGGATCAACTGGGCGGCTGCAGCGACCAACGCCGCGTTGTCCCTTGCCTGCGTACCCTCAGGTAACAGCGTGACGTCTTCCAGTCCAGTACGGATACCATGCCCTCTGTCGAGACCCCGTCGATTGACTGCCCAGCACGCGATGCCGTATCCGTGGTGGACCTGCTCAAGGCCGATGCCCGTGGACAGCACGATATCCTCCATGCTGGCCGCGTGCTGAACAGCAACTTCGGGATCGAGGTCGAGCGGTTCGATCAGGACGCGACGGCACCGGGCTACCAATCCGGAGCGTACGAATGCGCGTGCATCGTCACTCGTCAGCAATCCCGCTTCGATATCGACGCCCCTGGATAGTAGCAACTCACAAAGCTCTACGATACCCGATTCTCCCTGATTCGCAGTAACAAGATGTGGCAGTTCCTCCCACGCTTGGACGAGACGGAAACGCGTCCGACAATCACCCACAATCGCCGCTGAAGTTGTTAAGGAGACCGGAGTCTCAGGGCACAGCGCGCGGACGGCCCGCAGGACCTTCGCGCACGCGGCACCATCCAGAGTCTCCTGACCAGCATCGTCGAACGCGTGGACATGCACCGAGTGGGCTCCGGCGTCCACAGCGGCGCGGGCCGCTTCGGCAATCGAAGTCGGAGTACGTGGTACTGCCGGGTGTACCGCGTCGCCATTGAGGGCGGCCTGGAGGAGCGTGTTCGTCGGCACGATGTCTGTTTCCACGCCTCTCCGCGTGATGGCTCACCTACTGCTGCCTAACGCCCGCGCATGACCTGCAAAACGCGGCGACACTATTGACTCCGCAGGTGATGGTGCTGGCGCCGCGGGTTGACAGGTCCATGCGCTGGTTAGGCCGTGAGATGTCGCTACGGAGCGCCCGGCGATAGGTGACCGGACTCATCCGCCGAACTGCCATGCCAGGCGCTCTGTGAAACAAAACGCACTATCAGGAACCGCATAGCTTACCCCGCCGCACCGGAACGTACCAGACCACTCGCTCGGCGACAACTCGGCGAGGATGTCCTCAGTCCGCTCTTGCGTGATGAACTCAGCGAGAGTCATGTGCGGCGAGAACGCATAAGGGCGAGAGCGTGAGGCGGCGAAAGCGGTACAGCCTTCGAATCGCTCGACCAATCTGATGAACTCGGCGGCCGGCTCGACACGCAGGACAACCCCCGGGACCGCCGGGTAGGCGACCGGCGGCCCATAGGCAACGGTGAAAGGGGCCAGTGTCTTGGCGACGGCGGTGAATTCATCGATGTCCCCATGGGTGAGGGGCCGAGGCACGGGAACCGTGAGGCTGATGTGCGCGCCGCAGTACGCTTGGGCCTGGGGATCGTAACGGCTCCGGAGCGCATCCACCCGACTGCGCAGCGGCTCGGGAGGGAAGACGTATAGCGCCCCAAAGCGGTATTCGGTGAACCACGCTTCCCAAGAAGGAGTCGGCGCGGCGTAGACTGTGACGCTGGGGGTAGTATCGTCGGTCATTAGCAACACCGTTCACGGCCTAACGCCCGCGCATGACCTGCAAGGCGCGGCTAAATGAACGCGGCCTAGGCGCATACTCTCGCCGCGGCTTGACAGGTCCATGCGCTGGTTAGGGCGCGCTGGGTCGGTGTTGAGATCAAGAGTCTTAGGTGCGTCCGGAGTACTCAGGCGCCAGGCGGTGATTTCTGGAGCTGCAGCCACTCCTCGGCCTCCGGCATTGTCCGGAACACCCCAATTGTCGAACCTTCGACGTCACAAAACGCTTGGAGCATCCGTGCGAGACCGAAGTAGAGATCGCTCGGCGCCACAAACGCGCGTTGGGTACCACTGGCAAAGACCCGCTGTGCCGCGAGATCCTGTAGATGTTTCGTCGATGCTTGAAGCTCCGTGACATCCCGCAAATCGCATAATTGCCGGAATGATGGGTCGAACGCGGGGTCCGCTTTCAGGCGGAGGTAGTGCTCATGGCTCTCCAGTTCAGTCAGCACTCCCCAGGCCCGACTGCGGACGAGGTGGTGAAGTACATCGAGCACGTAACTGCTGGGCATTCGGTACCGCCTGGCTGACGGGCGCTTCAGAATGTGCCTCGCGGGACCCGTTTGTCCAGCCGGGGGGGTGACAGGAGGAATCGCGCGACCGGCGACAGCCATGGAAGTCGTCATCGGGGAGGCGTGAGGGGAAGGTCGACGGCCCGGGCGCCATGGCCGTTGCCTGCTCGTGGCCTCCGGCCTTATTGAAAGCGCCCTAACACCAGCGCATCACCTGCGTGGCGCGGCGCAGAACAGGGAACTGTCCGCCAAGGTGGAACAAGTACCCGCTTGAAGCAAGGCCATGGCCGCGCCACGTCTGGTGCATGCGCTAGTTAGCCGGCCATTCCGCGCGAGTCAGTGTGAAGCGTCCAGAGATCCAACAGTCCGAGTCGTATCCGTGAGCACACCAGCTGCCCGTAACGATGTCATTTTGCAGACGACCGATTAGGGTCCGGCCGCCGTGCGAATCCAAAGGGTGTATGGCGATCCTGACGGTGTCACCAAAAAGACCCACCGCCACTGGAGCAACATCATACAACGGGGGCCAGCTGGATTCGGGGGTATCTCCACCGATCCAGCGCAGGTATCCACGCGCGTAGTTGCGGAAGGGCAGTTCGTAGGAATCCGCATTGACGTCAAGCGCACCATAGCGTGCGACGTCACTGGCGCCCTCCGAGATAGCTAGTCGCCAGCGCCCGACAAGCAGGGCCACAGGTGGCGGGGGAAGAGGCAATTCACGCAAGCGCACAGTGACCTGTTGTCGCTGTCCAGCCACAATCGCAATTGCAAGTGACTCTGGAGCATACCGTTCGCGAGACAGCTGTAGGCGATGGTCTCCTGTGGACGCCTGTAGAATGATGAAGTCGCCTTTGCAATCAGTGCGGGCCAGCAATGAGTCGTCAAGGCGCACGTCAACATTGAACACGCCGCGACCAGACGCGAAATCGGTAACGCGGCCTCGAATCAGCGCGCCGTGGGGATATTCAGGGCCATAGCAGGCGCGCTGCACGACGGCCTGTTGTGGGCTTTGCAGGAACAGGATTGCGGCAAGAATCGACGGAATCAGCATGAGAACGTATGTTGGCCGGCTAACACCCGCGCATCACCTGCGTGGCGCGGCACAGAACAGGGAACTATCGGCTAAAGTGGGCCACTTCTCGGCCCTGAGCAAGGCCATAGCCGCGCCACGTCTGGTGCATGCGCTAGTTAGGCCCCAACCTTAGGAGCCAAGCCGAAACGAGATGGCTTGCTTCATGCTGGCGAACACAGGTTTCCCGGCACGCAATGGAGGCGGATAGTACGTGGCCAACAGGGAC
Source organism: Gemmatimonadota bacterium (assembly GCA_031413355.1). Classification (GTDB taxonomy): domain Bacteria; phylum Gemmatimonadota; class Gemmatimonadetes; order Gemmatimonadales; family GWC2-71-9; genus JADJOM01. Next base: position 19,701 of record JANOFA010000065.1, read on the forward strand.
TTTCGGGCGGCTTGCTCGAAACCGGGGGGAATCTGCTCAGCAATCTGCACAGAACATGGGTCAATCCGTCCAGTGGGCTGGATTCGGAAGGTATAGACCACTTTGCCCTCAACACCACGACTCTGGAGCTCCGGGGGGTACCGTGGAAGCATTACAGCTATCGCCCTTGGTCTGAGATCCAAAGAATCAACCGGCCATACCGTGTCCGCGGGGGTAAGGGCGATGCACTCCGCAGGCGGCACCGGCCCCGAGAGCCAGCGTGGCTGCGCAGTCGCCCCGGAGGAACCGGCGCAGGCGAGGAGCACTAAGAGACCAGGAGTAGCAAGCAGGCGTAGAGTCAAACGATTGCGCTCCGTTGGGGCCTAACACCCGCGCATCACCTGCGTGGCGCGGCGAAGAACACGGACCTGTCCGCCAAAGTGAGCTATGTCCCGACTTGGCGCAAGGCCCTGCGCGCCACGTCTGGTGCATGCGCTAGTTAGACGGCGACGTTCCAGGGCTTGTCGCGGCGCGCCATTGGGCAGTCCGGAGAATGCGTACGAATAGAGTGGCCGCCTTCTGATCCTGCGCGACGATGTTGATCGTGAGCCACTGGTTCTGATCAATCCGCTGGTAAAGGCGACGAGTGGGAACCCCATCAGAGTGCCCATAGCCGCCGGATACCCTCGCCGTCTCAACGTGAAAAGGCCTGCCGTCTAGGGTGTCCATGCTGAGCACAAGGTCCGAGTAAGTCGTGCAGTGATGGCAACTACTCCGTGCTCCTGGCGCGATAGCTTGGAGCATGCTGTCTTCCAAGAAGGCATCCTGGGCGAAAGTGGGGGCCGCTTCCCCGCTTACTGTGCTGACGGAAAGATAGGACCAGGGGAGTCCGGGGGGTGTCGTCGAGTCGCGCCAAGAATCGCTTGCGTCGGTGGTGTCGTGTGCGATGAAGGGTGGGGTGCAAATGGACACGGGAGCGGAAATAGCTGCGACTCGACGCCAGCGAGACGGGCATGCCGCGCTAGAGACAGACGTCTGGGGGGCAGGGTGACAGCTTGGGAGCACCAAGAGGAGGCCCAAGACTGCCGAAACGAAGAGTGGCTTCATTTCTCCAGCTTCCATCGCCGTCTAAC
>JANOFA010000066.1:0-8667 GCA_031413355.1 Gemmatimonadota bacterium
CGCCGACGGTCGTGCTGCACGGTGGCCCGGGCGCGCACCATGACTATCTCCTGCCTGCCTTCGACGCACTCGCGACGGGGCGCACCCTGATCTACTACGACCAGCGCGGCGGCGGACGCTCGGCCGTGGACCGGGAGACGCAGGTGGGCTGGCGCGAGCAGGTGGCAGACCTCGAAGCGCTGCGCGAGGTGTGGGGCATCGACCGGCTCACTCTGGCTGGGTATTCCTGGGGCGGGCTGCTCGCGCTGCTCTATGCCGTCACCCATCCCGAACGGGTGGAGCGTCTCGCCCTGATCTCCCCCGCCCCGGCGTGGAAAGGGGGACGCGCGGAGTTCGAGCGCCGCTTCCTAGCTCGTTCACAATCGGCCGCACTGATCGCGGCGCGCGAGGCGCTGCGCCACTCGGGGCTGCGGGATCGGGACCCGGCGGCCCACCAGGCGCGGCTCTTTGCGCTGGCGGTGGGCGGCTGGTTCCACGATCCAGCGCGGGCGGACTCGTTGACACCATTCCGTCTTACCGAGCGCACCCAGCGGAGCGTCTGGGACAGCCTGGGCGACTATGACCTCCGCCCCGCCCTCGGCGCCCTGGAGATACCGGCCATCGTGCTGCATGGCGACGACGATCCGATCCCGTGGGAAACCGCGCGCGACACCGCCGACTGCCTCCGGGTCGCCTTTCACCTCCTGCCCGAGTGCGGGCATGTGCCCTACGTCGAGTCATTCGAGGCATTCGTGATGCTGCTGAACGACTTCCTGCCGCGGAGCGGATGACGCCCTGCTTTGCACCGCCCGGAGCCCGGAATTACCCTTCCCCTCCCATGCGCCCCACCCCTTTCGACGTCGCCTTCGGGCCCCAGGCCGACGAGCGCTTCCCACGCATCCGCGAGTCGCTGACCGCCGCGGGCCGCGATCCCCACGACCTCGATGCGTTCCTGCTGGACCGTGAGGTGGTCACTCTGCTCCGGGAACTGGTCCCCGAAGAAGGTGTCGGGCAGGCGATCGAGCAGCATATCGCCCTGCTGCACCACAGCTATCTCTACTGGGCCGAGGGCGGCTGGCTGGTCCAGCTCAACCGGGCGCGGGCCCAGCGCCTGCTCGCGCCGGAGGCCAGTGGCAGCGGAGATCCGGCCCCGGCCGGCCTGCCACGCGCCGCATATCTCCAATTCCCCGAACGGATGGTCTGGGCCGCGCTGGGCGATGGCGAGCCGCACCAGCCACTCGACGGGCTCTTCGTGCGGTCGTGGCCGGAAGGCGGGTACTTCGTGCTGGGCGTCTTCAGCATCCACCCGAGCCATGCGGACTTCACCGTGGTGGAGGCGGATGGTCACTCCGCTGGTCCGCTGATGCGCGAGGACGGCACCGAGCTTTTCTCTCCAGTGCTGCCTGGCGGCGCGGCCGCAGGATTGTTCTCGATCGTCGGCAGCGAGGAGCTCATCGAACTCGCAGCACGGACCCGCCCGCTACTGCAGGAAGCGCAGGCCTGCATCGGGTCGGCCCATCATCCACACCAGCCGGTCGAGGTGAGCTGAGATGGCACTCGACAAGAAAGCTGTCGCCGACGTCCTGGAACAGATCGCCGCGTTCCTGGAGCTCAAGGGGGAGAATCCCTTTCGGGTGCGGGCCTTTCATACCGCCGCCCGGGCCATCACCGCCCTCGCCGGCTCTCTCGCCGACGCGCTGGACGACGGGTCCCTCGCCGCCACAAAAGGCGTCGGGCCTGCCACGCTGCAGATTGTGCAGGAACTGGTGCGGACCGGGCGCGCATCGCTGCTGGAGGAACTGCGCGAGCAGGTGCCCGCCGGCCTGGTCGAAATGCTGCAAATCTCCGGACTGGGCGTCGCCAAGATTCGCCAGATCCACGATTCGCTCGACATCGACTCCCTCCCGGAACTGGAGGCCGCCGCCCGCGACGGGCGCCTGGCACGGCTGCCGCGCTTCGGACCCAAGACCGCCGACAATATCCTCAAGGGCATTGCCTTCCTCCGCCAGGCCAGTGCATCCAAGCTGGCGCACCACGCCGCGGAGGCAGCGGAAGGCCTCCGGCGCGCGCTGGCGGAACTGCCCGGCGTGCTGACAGCCGTCACCGCCGGTGAAGTCCGCCGCCGCATGGAAGTGGTGAAGGACATCGTCGTGGTGCTGGTCGCGGAGGTGGCGCCGGCCGACATCTTCAAGCGGATCGGGCAGCTGCCGGGGGTGCATGAATTCGCCGGCCAGGACGAGCGACGCGTCACCTTGCGGGTGACCGGCGGAACCCAGGCGCAGATCATCGTCACGACGCCGAAGAACGCCGGCGCCGTGCTGGTCCAGGCGACCGGCAGCGAGCCCCACCTCGCCACACTCGCGACATTTGCCAGATCCAAGGGCTTCACCCTCGATGGCGCCGCGTTGTGGCACGGCAGCACCTTCGTTCCCACCGCTGACGAGCCGGCGTTCTACGCTGCGATCGGCCTCACGCCGATCGCCCCCGAACTGCGTGAGGACCGGGGCGAGATCGAGGCCGCGGCGTCAGGCACACTCCCCCAGTTGCTCGAGCAGGCCGACCTGCACGGATTCCTGCACTGCCACACGACCTACTCCGATGGATCGAATTCGGTGCTGGAAGTCGCGCGGGCGTGTCAGGCAGCGGGCTACGCGTGGGTCGGCATCACCGATCACAGCAAGGCCGCCGCGTATGCCGGCGGCCTCTCCCCCGACGACCTGCTGCGTCAGGCCGACGAGATTGACGCCGTCAATCAGGCGCTCGGCGGGATCCGGATTCTCAAGGGGATCGAGGCGGACATCCTCGCCGCCGGCGAGCTGGACTATGACGACACCGTGCTCTCGCGGCTGGACTTCGTCATCGGGTCCATCCACAGCCGCTTCAGCATGTCCCGCGAGGAGATGACCGCCCGGGTCCTCGCCGCGATGGACAACCCGCACCTCGCCATCCTGGGCCACCCGACCGGCCGCCTGCTCCTGGCGCGCGAGCCCTACGCACTCGACATGGATGCCGTGCTGGACAAGGCGGCGCGCACCGGCGTCGCCATCGAGATCAACGCCGACCCGCACCGGCTGGACCTCGACTGGCGGCTTGTCAGGCAGGCCCGTGATGCCGGCGTGAGCATTTCGATCGGTGCCGACGCCCACAATCTCGCCGGGCTGCGCAATGTGGAGTACGGCGTCGGCATCGCCCGCAAGGGCTGGCTCACCCGGGACGACGTCCTCAATACCCGCTCGGCCGACGGCTTCCTCCTCCATGTGGCGCGCCGCCGCGGCACCGCGTGACCCGGGAGGGCACACGATCGCGCCGGACGACCGGGCCGGCGCCGCAGCGTGCGCCTGAGATCCTCGCCCGGCTCAAGCAGAGTTATCCCGACGCCCACTGCGCCCTTGAACACGCGTCGCCCTATCAGCTTCTCGCCGCGACGATCCTCTCCGCGCAGTGCACTGATGTACGGGAAAACCTGGTGACGCCGGCGCTGTTCGAGAAATATCCCACGCCGGCACACCTGGCCGGGGCGCGCCAGCCGGATGTCGAGCAGCTCATCCAGTCCACCGGATTCTTCCGCAATAAAGCGAAGAACCTCATCGGCATGGCGCAGGCGGTGGTCGCGGAGCATGGCGGCGAGATCCCGCGCACCATGGCCGAACTGCACGCACTCCCCGGCGTGGGTCGCAAGACCGCGAACGTGGTGCTCGGCAATGCCTTCGGTCTGAACGAGGGGGTCACGGTGGACACCCATGTCACCCGACTGAGCGGACTGCTCAGGCTCACCCGGCACTCCGACCCGGTGAAGATCGAGCAGGACTTGATGAAGCTCGTCCCGCGGGACGACTGGACCCTGGTCTCCCACCTGCTCATTCTGCACGGCCGCGCGGTCTGCATCGCGCGCCGCCCCCGCTGTGACGATTGCGTACTCGCCTCACTCTGCCCCGCAGCGAAGCTCGGCAGCTGACACGGCACCTGGACTGCTGAAACCGGGGGGGGCACGGCGGAATGGGAGGACCGGCGCTGACCTGCCCAGGATCCTGTGCTCTGGGACTTGGCATCGCCTTCCAGGATGAGTAGATGCACGCCGGCCGTGGGGGCTCGGCCTCCGAACCGCAGGCGCCGAACTCCTCGGCGCCGGGACGGGTTATTGGGCGCTCAGCGTCCGGTCTGCAACACCCCATCCATCCGACTGACGACATCGGCCATCTCGGGAGCACAGTCGACCGTCGGGGTTCCGTCCTTCTTCGCCGGTGCCGCCCACTGCTGCTTCACCTGGACCGGAGTGGAGTCTGCCCCCCCGGCCATCAGGTAAGTCAGGTGCAGCCGGCAGGCGTACGGGTCCATCGCCAGTACGCCCGGCTTCGGATGACGCACGCCCGATATCACCCCCGCCACGGAATCCGCCACATCGAGCGTGAAGAAGTCGGCCGCCATCGCCCGGCGGGCGCGCACCCAGGTGGAGTCCCGTCCGGCGGGAATGACCGACGCGCTGCTCGTGGCCGGACCGGCCATCAGGCCGGTACAGGCGGAGAGAGCGCCCGCCAGCGTGACGAGGGCGAGTGCAGCAGGAATACGGGAGCGGGCCATGCCTTCCTCCTGAGAAACGGGCGGTAATGGGGCGTCCTGAGTGGCGGAAGAATCGGCCCGTGACACAGCCGTGGACAAGCGGAAGACGGTAACGATTTGACGACTGGGAGTAACGATCAGGGAACGCTGGCGGCGTATCGCTCCTCGCCGACGACCCGGAATCCGCGCTTCAGGTAGTTGGGGAGGGCGCTGGGGTGGTCGAGCGTGCAGGTATGCAGCCAGACGCGCTTCGCGCCCATCGCCCAGGCCTCCTGCACCGCGCGGGTAAGCAGGTAGCGACCGAAGCCGTGGCCAATCGCGTGCGGCATCAGCCCGAAGTTGTTGATCTCGATCGAGCCATCGGCATCGGACCTGAGGTCGAAGTATCCCGCCGGAGCGCCCGCATGGTACAGCACCCAGACCACCACTCCGCTGTCGAGATAGGCCTGGAATTGCGCGTCGGTCCACGCCAGCCGGTCTCGCCAGCCGAATTGCCGGCCCACCTCGGTATATAGGAAGCGTGACAGGGCCGGCGTGCACTGCTCGACCCGCTCGAGTCGGACACCTGGGGGAGGTGCGTCGTCACCAATGAGGTCGGACGGCGAGGACATCTGAAGGTTGGTCTGGACCACGTCGATCATCGGCATGCCGGAAAATACTCCAGCCAGGGGCCGGTCACAGTGGCCGCTGCCCGAGCCCGGCCCCCCCTGCGGCTGGCCGCCCTGTGCAAGTCTCCCACCTCGCCGCATCCCCCGCGCGTCCACATTCCAAGAGGCAACACATGATTCGCAGCATTCCGGGCGCTGCCGCGCTCCTGCTGTTGGCGTCTCCTGCCGCGGCGCAGGGCTGGATCGAGATCGAGCATCCGCGTGGCAACACCACAATGGACAGCCAACTCCGCCGCGTGAGCGCCGATGTCCGCGTTACCCTTGAAGGCCGTATCGCGCACGTGGAGGTCGAGGAGCGCTTCCAGAATACCGGGGGCCGGGTGACCGAAGGGAGCTATCTCTATCCGATGCCGGGCGAAGCGGTCTTCCAGAATTTCTCGTTGTGGATGGGAGACCAGGAGGTCCGGGGCGAGATGATGAACGCCGAACAGGCCCGTGGGATCTATGAAGAAATCGTGCGGCGCCTGAAAGACCCGGCACTGCTGACACTCGCCGGCCATGGCCTGGTCCGCGCCCAGGTTTTCCCCATCCAGCCCGGCGAGACACGGAAGATCATCCTGCGCTATACCCAGCTGCTCGACCGCGCGGGTGACGCCCTGCGGTTCCGCTATCCCTTCGGCGCCCGCGGACCCTCGAATGGATCGCTCAAGGTGACGCTGCCGGAGGGCGCGGGTGTCGGGACGCCCTACTCGCCCACCCACTCCCTCAGCACCACCCGCACCAGTGGCCGTACCCAGATCACGCTGGACGCAACGACCGGCGGCGAGCTCGAGCTCTTTCTGCCACTGCGCCAGGGACTAGTCGGGATGACCGCGCTGCCGCATGCCGAGGCGGGAGAGGACGGCTATGTCATGCTGCTGCTGGCGCCCGCGCTCCGGCAGGAGGGGGCGGTTGTTCCGCGTGATCTCACCTTTGTCGTCGATGTCTCCGGCTCCATGTCGGGACAGAAGCTGGAGCAGGCCCGCGCCGCGGTACGTCAGGCGCTGGGCACGCTCCACCCGGATGATCGGTTTCGCCTCATCGCCTTCAGCTCCGGCGTGCGGCTCTTTCGCGAGGAGTTTGCCGCGGCGACGGGAGGCAACCTGCAGGCGGCCCGCCAGTTCATCGATGGCCTGACCGCCGATGGCGGGACCAACATCGCCGGCGCCCTCGATGCCGCGCTCGGCGCGAGAGTGGCGGAAAACCGGCTTCCGATCGTCTTCTTTCTCACCGATGGCGTGCCGTCGGTGGGCGAACAGGCACCCGATCGCATCGCCGCGCTGGCCGCCGGCCGGATTGGCCGGAACCGGGTCTTTACCATCGGCGTGGGCCATGACGTGAACACCTATCTGCTCGATCGCCTGGCGCAGGAAGGACACGGGGCGGTGGAGTACGTCGCGCCTGAGGCCGATGTCGAGGTGGCAGTGGGCAGTCTGGTGAGCAAGCTGAGCCGGCCCGCACTGGTGAACCTGCGGCTGATCGACAGCCCGGTGCGGCTGGTGGACCTGTCGCCCGGTAACCTCCCTGACCTCTTCTTCGGGGAGGAAATGGTGGTCTTCGGACGCTATCATGGGAGCGGGGAGGGTGACATCGTCATCGAAGGTGAACGCAACGGGCGCCGTGAACGGTTCGTGACCCGTGCCGTCTTTCCGCGGGCACAGCCGGGCAACGACTTCATTCCGCGACTCTGGGCCTCCCGCCGCATCGGTGACCTCACCCGCCAGGTCCGGCTCGAGGGGAACAGCACCGCGATCATCACCCAGATCCGTGATCTCGGCCTGCGCTACGGGATCCTCACCGAGTACACCTCCTACCTCGTGCAGGAGCCGCAGCTCGCGCTGCGCGGCGGACTGGAGGACCGGAACGGGCGCCGCGACATGATGCCAATGGGTGCGCCGGCCACAGTGACGGCACCGGCACCGTCGGCGCAGACCGGAGCCCTCGCCTTCGATCGGGCGCGGGAGAGCGGGCGGATGTCGCAGGCGACCAATCTGGCCGAGGCGGACAAGCTGGCCGATGAGAAGGCCGAGAAGGTGATCGGCGCAGGGACGACGACCCGCCGTGCCGGAAGCCGGGTATTCGCTGAGCGGCAGGGCGTCTGGACCGATGTGGCACATACCGAGCAGCTTCGGATCGTCTCCGTGGCCCCATTCAGTCCCGCGTACTTTGCCGTGACTCGCGCACTCCCCGAACTGGCCGCGAGCCTCAAGGTGGGCGACCAGGTGCTGATCGCGGGCCGACAGGCCAGCATCAAGATCGGGGTCGGGGGCGTGGAATCACTAAGTACCGCCGAGTTGCAGCGGCTGGTGCGCGAATTCAGGAGGGCGGCATGAGCCGGCCCGCATCACTTATCGCCCTCGCCATGCTGGCCTGCGGCGGGGAATCCACATGGTCGCCGGCGCTCGCATGGCCGGACTGCGCCCCGTGGGATGGCGCAGCGACGCGGATCGTGATTCCGCAGGCGACGGGGGGCGATAGCGCCTCGCAGACGAACCTGACCCTGGCGATCTACCAGGCGCCGGAAGAGATCCGGGGCGGAGAGTGGACCATCTCGGATCAGAGTAGCAACGAACTATCGGTGTCGCTCTGCCCCACCGCCGGGCCCTGCGTCTCGGCCACTGCCGGCTGGGTGCGGGTGGACTCGGGAGCGTCGGGGAGCGAGATCCGTGGCCAGTACCAGATATCGCTCTCCGATGGACGGATGCTGACGGGGCGCTTCTCCGCCCCGCTCCAGCAACGCGTTCAAATGTGCGGCTGACGGGCCCGGGGCCGGTGGAAGACGTGCGGAGCCCGACGCGCACGGCTACTTTCGGCCTCGAACACCTCTCCTGCTGAGATCATGGCGACGATTGAAGAGCTCTACGCCCGGTATCACCAGCCCCTGCTGCGCATGCTGTACCGCCGCACAGGCGACCAGGATCGTGCCGAAGACATCGCGCACGAGACCTTCGCGCGGGCCATTGCCACGCCACCGGACAATCCCCGGCCGTGGCTCTTCGCGGTGGCGCTGAACCTGGTGCGGGACGACGGTCGCCGGGCGGTTCGTCAGGGCCGCCGGCTGCAGTTGCTCAAGGCGGAGGCGGTGACGCATGCCCTCGCCGCGGATGACGAATACGAGCGCCTCAACAAGAACCGCATGGTCCGCGCAGCACTGGACCAGTTGCGCGACATCGACCGCGAGATCCTGCTGCTCAAGGCGGAGGGTTTCGATTATGACGAGATCGCCGCCGCGACCGGGCTGGCCAAGGGTGCCATCGGCACCACACTGGCCCGCGCCCGCCGTCGCCTGGTGGAGGAGTTTCGAACGCAGGAGAAGGAGCACCATGCCGCATCTTGATGAAGGCCAGCTCACCGAGAAGCTCAAAGAAAAGAAATTTGACAAACTCTCGCTGTGTTATTTTATCAATTATCTTGTTGGAAGCCTCCATCTGACCGAAGAGGATTTCGAAAATTTTCATCGTCGTCTCCGAGATGCCAAAGAGCG
>JANOFA010000067.1:0-10407 GCA_031413355.1 Gemmatimonadota bacterium
AGCACAGTGCGGTGCTGCAGTGCGTGACCGGGCGCGAGGCGGGACTCTCCCGCCTGATCCTGACGGCCTCCGGCGGGCCGTTTCGTGACTGGCCGGCCGACCGGATCGCGGGCGCGACGATCGCCGAGGCCCTGAATCACCCGACCTGGAAGATGGGCAGCAAGGTCACCGTCGACAGCGCGACGCTGGCCAACAAGGCACTGGAGATTATCGAGGCGCATCATCTCTTCGGCCTGGGCTACGCGGCGCTCGAGGTGGTGGTGCACCCGCAGAGCATCGTGCACGCCTTTGCCGAATTCTGTGATGGCAGCGTCATCGCGCAGCTGGGCTTTCCCTCGATGGAACTGCCGATTCTCTACGCCCTGACCCATCCCGACCGGCTGCCCGATGCCGGCGTGCGTCGCTTCGATCCGGTCGCTGTCGGCTCGCTTACCTTCGAGCCGGTGCGCGGCGAGGTGTTCCGTGCCTTTGGCGCGGGTGTCGCGGCGGGACGCGCGGGCGGGACCACGCCGGCGGCGTTTAACGCAGCCAATGAAGAGGCTGTCGCGGCCTTCCTGGCCGGCGCGATTCCCTTCGGGCGGATCGCCGAGACCATCGAGCGGGTGCTGGACGCGCACCGGAGCGAGCCGGTGCATGACCTTGAAACGGTGCGCACGGCCGATCGCCTGGCCCGGGTGCACGCACGTGAGGTGCTGGCGTGAACTTCCTTCTGGCGGTCGGCTCGCTCCTCGTCGTCCTCGGCGTGCTGGTCTTTGTCCACGAGCTGGGGCACTTCCTCGCGGCCAAGTGGGCCGGCATCCGGGTCCACCGCTTCGCGGTCGGCATGGGCAGCCCGGTCCCGCGGCTCTCCTTCCGCCGGGGTCACACCGAATACGCCATCTGCTGGTTGCCGCTGGGCGGCTACGTGAAGATGGCCACGCGGGAAGAAGAGGTGACCAGCAGTGCGCTGGAGGGGGCCCGGGTGGAGGAGCCGGTGCCGGACTCGGAAATGTTCGAGTCGAAGCCGGTGTGGAAGCGGATGATCGTCATCCTCGCCGGTGTGACGATGAACACCCTGTTTGCCTTCCTGGCATTCAGCGCCCTTGCCGCACTCAACGGCCGGCAGATCGACCCGGTCACCACCGTCGGCAGCGTGCTCGTGGACAGTCTGCCGCCGGGCGCCGAGGCGCTGCGCGAGCTGCGCGGCGGCGATCGCATCACCGCCATCGGGGGCCAGCCGGTCGCGTCGTGGAATGATGTCCTCACCGGGCTGGCCACCACCGCGGGCGACTCCTTCGCCGTGGACCTCGCGGACGGGCGCCGTCTGCAGGTCAGGATCCATCCTGCCGCGCTGCGTGAACGCGCGATGCTCATGGGCGCCATCGAGCCGGAGCATCCGACCGTCTTCGACCGGGTTGAATCTGGCCGTCCGGCGGCCCGGGCTGGCGTTGCGGTGGGTGACACGCTGCTGGCGATCAACGGCACGCCGGCCACCTCGCGGGCCGCGATCCTGGGCCTGATCCGCTCCAGTGCAGGCACACCCATCCAATTCCGTGTCGGGCGGGCAGGCGGGCCGGTCGATCTGACGGTCACGCCGGACAGCGTGATCGAGGGCGGTGTTGCCGTCGGCAAGGTTGGCCTGGCGCTGGTGCCCGCCGTGGTGTTCCAGCGGGTACCGTATCACGGGCTGGAAATCCCACGGGCCGGGCTCGCGGCGACCTGGGAGGGGACGCTTCAGGTCTTCCGCACGGTTCAGGGCCTGCTCTCGGCCCGCATCTCCAGCAGCGAAGTCGGTGGACCGATCATGATCGCCCAGATCGCGGGCCAGGCCGCGCGGGCGGGGCTCGACACCTTTCTGAGCATCATGGCGATCATCTCGCTGAATCTGGCGGTGCTGAACCTGCTTCCGGTGCCGGTGCTCGACGGAGGGCAGTTCCTGTTCCTGCTCGCCGAAGGGATACTGCGCCGCCCGCTCTCGCTCCGGCTGCGCGAACGCCTCACCCTCTTTGGTCTGATCCTGATTGTCGCCCTGATGGTCCTGGCGTTCAAGAATGACATCGCACGGAACTGGGGCACGATCGGCGATTTTTTCCAGCGACTCTTCGGCGGCTGAAGTACCGCAGATCATCGCCTGACTCATTCGACAGCTACCCCCATGACCCTGCTTGCACTCGAATCGGTGACGAAACGCTACGGCAGCGTGACCGCGGTGGACGGCGTGAGCTTTTCCGTCGATCGCGGCCAGGTGGTGGGATTCCTCGGTCCCAACGGGGCGGGGAAGTCCACCACCATGCGCATGATCACCCAGTACTACGATCCCGACGCCGGACGGATCCTGTTCGACGGCGTCCCGCTCGCGGATGCGGGGCTCGAGGCCAAGCGCCGCGTCGGCTACCTGCCGGAGAACAACCCGCTCTACACCGAGATGCTGGTGGCGGACTACCTCGGCTTCGTCGGCCGGCTGCGGGACCTGAGTCGCAGCGCGCTGGCGAGCGGCACGGACGAGGCTGTGATGTCCACCGGCATCGAGCCGGTGTATCACCGACCCATCGGAGAGCTGTCGAAGGGGTATCGCCAGCGGGTCGGGCTCGCAGCGGCCATCCTGCACCGGCCCGACCTGCTGGTGCTCGACGAGCCGACGGAGGGACTCGATCCCAATCAACGGGTGGAGATTCGTCGCCTGATCAATGCGCTGGGCCAGGACCGGACCGTGCTCCTCTCCACCCATATTCTTTCCGAAGTGCAGTTCGTGGCTTCACGCCTGCTCATCATCAATCGCGGCAAGCTGGCGGCGGACGGTCCGGTCGAGGAGCTGCTCGGTCGGGCCAGCGGGCGGGTGACGATCGTGGTGGAAGCCTCGGGGCAGGGCGTCGCGAGTGGAATCGCGGCGCTGCCCGGCGTGGCTCAGGTCGCGGAGTCCGCTGCTAGCGAGGGACGGGTGCGGCTCACCCTGACCGCGCCCGCGACGGAGGACCTCCGGCCGCAGATCTTCCAGCTCGCGGCCCGCTCGGGCTGGGTGCTATATGAGCTGCATCAGGAGGCGGGTAGCCTGGAAGAGCTCTTCCGCACGCTCACGCAGACCGGCGAGGCCGCGTGAAAGCCGTGTGGACGATCGCGCGCCGTGAGCTCAAGGCGATGTTCGACAGCCCGACCGGGTATGTGCTGCTGGTCGTCTTCCTGGTGATCAACGCCTTTCTCTTCTTCCGCCAGGCATACCTCACCAACTCCGCGTCCATGCGGGCCATGATGGACACGTTGCCATGGCTGCTCCTCTTCTTCGTGCCGGCCGTCGCGATGCGGACGCTGGCCGAGGACAGCCGAAGCGGTCAGCTCGAGGTCCTGCTCTCGCAGCCCCTGACCGAGCTGGAACTCCTGCTCGGCAAGTATCTCGGCGCCACGCTCTTCCTGTGGACGGGGCTGCTGCTTTCGCTCGCCATTCCACTCGGGTTGTCGTTCGGGGCGGAGCTGGCCTGGGGCCCGATCAGCGCCCAGTACCTCGGGGCGCTGCTGCTTGCCGCCGGTCTGGCCGGCGTGGGCGTCTGGGCGTCGTGCATCACCCGCAGCCAGATCACCGCGTTCATCGTTGCCGTCGCCGTGATGTTCGTCCTGGTGCTGGTTGGACTCAATCCCCTGATCGTCGGTCTGCCATCCCAGCTCGGCACGATCGCCGCCCGGCTCGGCGTGCTCAGTCACTTCGACAGCATCGGCCGTGGCGTCGTCGACCTGCGCGATGTGGTCTACTTCCTCTCGCTGGCGGCCATCTTCCTCGCGCTGGCCTTTGGCGCACTGATGCGGCGCAAGCTGGCGACGGGGACCGCTGCCGTGGCGCGCCTGCGGCTCGGAGTCCTGCTCGTCGTGGGAACGCTCGTCGTGGTCAACCTGCTGGGCAGCTTCATCGGTGGCCGGATTGATCTCACGCCCGGTGGGGCCTACACCCTCTCGGCTGCCACGAAACAGCTGGTGCGCGGGCTGGATGATGTCGTCACGATCAAGCTCTTTGCCTCCGACGAACTGCCGGCGGAAGTCGCCTTGATGAAGCGGGATCTGGACGACATGCTGAGCGACCTTCGCGCCGCCGGCGACGGCAAGATTCGCATCGTCGCGCGCGACCCCGCCACGGACGACGCCGCCAGGCGGGATGCGGAGAATCTCGGCGTCACCCCGGTGCAGTTCAATGTGGTGGGCAAGTCGGAGCTGCAGGTGAAGGAAGGCTACCTCGGCCTGGTCGTGCAGTACGCCGATGTGCATGAGGCCATCCCGTTCGTCCGGCAGACGGGCGACCTCGAGTATCGCCTCGCCTCCGCCATCCGCGGACTCACCCGGGGTCGGAAGGCCGTCATCGGGCTGGTCGTGGCGATGGACGAGTGGGGAACGGAAGGCCGCAATCTCAACACCATCCAGGAACAGCTGGCCAAGAGCTACACCGTCGTGCCGCTCTCGCTCGATGTGCCCGAAGCGCTGGTGGACTCGATCAGCACGCTGATCATCGCCGGCCAGCCCGATGGCCTGAGCCAGGAGATGGGGGCGCGCCTGCAGCAGTTCTTCGGCCGTGGCGGCAGTGCACTGATCATGACGACGGGAGCGCCAATCGTTGGGCGCACGCCCAAATCGAGCGCACGGGAGCCGGTGTGGAATACGCTGACGAAACCCTTCGGCGTGAAGGTCCGCCCGGATCTGGTCTACGACATGCTCTCCAACCAGACGGTCCCGATCCCCTCCGAGGATGGCGGCAAGGTGTTTCAGGCCTACCCGTTCTGGCTTCGGGTGCGTCCCGGGGCCGCGAGCACGGTCACGGAAGGGGTGGGCGAGGTCTTCCTGCCCTGGGCCAGTTCGATCGACACCACCGGCGCGCGCCCCGGGAGCGTGACACCGGTGCTGGTCACCAGTCGGGCCGGTGGCATCGCGGAAGGTGATATCGACCTGAGTCCCGAGCGCCAGTTCCCGCCGGTGGGCCTCAAGACGCGGATGGTGGGGGTGCAAGTCCAGCCGCCAGCGAATGATTCGACGGGGCCGAGAGGCCGTCTCGTGCTGGTGGGCAACATGGAGTTCGCCACCGACCGATACCTCGGCGGCGCACCGGACAACGAGGCATTCGCCCTCAATGCCATCGACTGGCTGGCCCAGGACGAGACGTTGATTTCAATCCGCAGCCGGGACCGTCGGCCGCCACGGTTGATCTTCACCAGCCAATCCATGCAGGACGGGGTCAAGTACGCCAACATCATCCTGCTCCCCCTTGGCATTGCGGTGATTGGACTGATCCGACTCCTGGTGCGGCGACGCCGGGCGCTGCGGCCGTGGGTACCGCTGTCCCAACGATCGGGGGTCGCCCCGTGAGCCCGGCACTGCTCAGGCGCCTCGCCATCGTCCTGGTCGTCCTGGTGGCCGCCTGGTTCCTGTTACGCAGCGCGCAGCGGACCGGCGCTGACGGAGCGGAGGCGCTCGCCCTGCCGGCCCTCTCCTCTGCCACGGTGGATCACCTGGTGCTGGTGCGGGCGCTGGATTCGCTCGACATCGTCCGCACTGGAGGACAGTGGACCGTGAACGGCAATCCCGCCTCGCAGCGCTCCATCGAGACGTTTCTCGCCGCGGCGACGGATTCCAGCTTCATCAGCGAGCTCACCGCGCAGAGTGCGGCGTCGCACCAGCGGATGGGTGTCGACAGCGCCACCGGCCATCGCCTGACCTTTCAGGGCGGCGGGACGACCATCCTCGATCTGTGGCAGGGCAACCGTGGTCCCGAGCTCGACGGGTTCTACTTCCGCCGGGTGGGTGACAGCCGGGTCTACCTGGTCCGCGGCCAGTTCGCCGAGTTAAGTGGTCAACCGGCGGATCAATGGCGGGAGCGGCAGTTGGCAGGGATAAGCTCGGCCAGCATCGGCGCGGTGCAGGTGGTGCGGGGGAAGACCACCTACCTGCTCAGTCGGAGTGCGGGCGGATGGACGCTGTCCGGCGGTCGTCCGGCCGATTCGACGAAGGTCGCCCGCTTCCTGGCGCTCTTCGGGGACCTGCGTGCCGTGGGCTTCCCGGATGCAGCCGACCTTTCCGCGATACGCTTCGACCCCGCGGAACGGAACGTCACCCTGAGCGACACCGCCGGCCAGCCGCTGCTGGCCCTTCGACTCGACTCCGCCGAGACCGGCTATTGGGCCCAGGCCAGAAGCAGTCCGGCGGTCTATCGCGTCGAGACCAGAATTACGGAGCTGATCACGCCGGCGGAGTCAACGCTGATGGTTCGGTAAGCCGACCGGCGGCGTTACCAGACCTTCCACCATTTCTTGGCGTCCGGCGCCTCGGTGGGGAGCGCTTTCGAGTCCCGCAGGTAGCCCTCCGGCACGGGAAGGTCCGACGTGGGCCGGCTCCGTCCCTGCATGTCCGCCAGGTCTTCCGCGAGGGCGGCGGCCGATGGGTGCCGGTCATTGGGGTGCTTGGCGAGCAGTCGCAGGATGATCCGCTCCAGCCGCTTGGAAATCTCCGGTCGCCGCGCGCGGGGTGGTTCCGGCCGCTCCTCCACATGCATCCGGGCCAGTTCGAACCAGTCGCGGGACCGGAAGGGGACCTCGCCGACCACCATCCGATACAGCATGATGCCCAGCGAATAGAGATCCGATCGGCCATCGGCCGGGCGACCCTGGGCCTGTTCCGGCGAGATGTAGGCCGGCGTGCCAATGGTCATCATGAACCCGGTGGCCGCTACATAGCCGCTGACTACCCGCGCAATGCCGAAGTCGGTGAGGATGACCCGGCCATCCTCACCCAACAACACATTGTCCGGCTTGATGTCCCGGTGGATCACGTTGCGGCCGTGGGCAAAGGCGAGCGCCTCGGTGACACCAAGCGCGATCCGTACGGATTCGGCCTCAGGCATGAGCGCGTCCCCGGCCAGCCGTTGGCTCACGCTGTCGGGGTAGAGGTCCATCGTGAACCAGGCCAGCCCGCTCGCGGCGCCCACCTCTTCGATGTGGATGATGCCAGGATGGATCAGCTCCGCGGCGAAGGTCGCTTCCTGGCGGAACCGGCTCTCGAACGCCGGGTCCTCGGCGTACCTGGGCTTCAACACCTTGACAGCAAATGACTTGCCGTCGTCGCGCCGGCCGGAATAGACCCAGGCGAATCCGCCCTGGCCCAGCAACCGGTCGAGGGTATAGGGGCCGAGGCGGGTGCCGGGGAGAGGGGCTTCAGCAGACATGCGGGGTTGCCCGGGGACAGGTGGCCGAGTAATTTGTTGTGCTACTTGGGAATACGTGTCGCCGGGCAACGGGCCCGCGACCAGCGCTCAGAGGATACACTACGCATGCCTTTTGACAAGCAGGCGGTCATCGCCAAGCAGCGGATGCACGAAACCGACACCGGGTCGTCCAGGGTGCAGGTCGCGCTTCTCACCACGCGGATCAATTCACTCACCGAACATTTCCGCACCCACGCGAAAGACCACCACGGTCGCCGCGGTCTGCTGAAGATGGTGGGCACCCGTCGCCGCCTGCTCAGCTACCTCAAGAACAACGACCTGACCACCTACCGGTCGCTGCTCGAAGAACTCGGACTCCGGCACTAATTGTTGGGTTCAAGACAGGGCGTCCCGCCATACCGGTGGGGCGCCCTTGAACCTTTTAAGTCTCTCAGGCACAGGATCAGGTCGTGACCGCTAACCGCATTGAAACCCAGTTCGCCGGCCGTCCGCTCATTCTCGAGACGGGTCGCTTCGCCAAGCAGGCCGCAGGATCCTGCTACCTGCAGTTCGGGGAGACCACCGTGCTGGCCGCGGTGACCGTCTCGCGCAATCAGTCCCATCTGCCGTTCTTTCCGCTGACGGTGGAATATCGCGAGAAGACCTACGCAGCGGGCAAGTTCCCCGGCGGCTTCCTCAAGCGGGAGACGCGCCCGAGCGACAAGGAGATCCTGGCCGCACGCGGTGTCGACCGGTCCATCCGCCCGCTGTTCCCCGAAGGCTTCAAGAACGAAGTCCAGGTCTTCGTGACCGTGATCTCGGCGGACCAGGAAAACGACGCCGACGTGCTCGGTATCGTGGCCGCGTCCGTGGCGCTCTCCATGTCGCAGGTGCCGTGGGATGGCCCGATCGCCGCGGTGCGCGTCGGCCGGGTGGATGGCAACTGGATCCTCAATCCGACCTTCCAGCAGCTGGAGTTCTCCGCGCTGGACGTGACCGTCAGCGGTCTGGCCGACTCGATCATGATGGTCGAGGGCGGCGCGCTCGAAGTCTCGGAGGCCGAGATGCTGGAGGCGCTCAAGGTGGCCCAGAAGGGCATCCGTGAGCTGCTCGGCATCGCCGCCAAGGTGTCGGGCAAAGGCGCCAAGGACAAGATGGCCTGGACTCCCGACGAGGCGCCCAAGGAGCTGGTCGCCCGGGTGACGGCGCTGGCCGAGGCCGACATGGCCAAGGCGATCAACGCAAAGGACAAGCACGGGCGGGCCGCTGCCGCCGAGGCGGTCAAGACGAAGACCCGGGAGGCCATCACGGCCGAGTTCCCCGATCACGTCAAGCTGCTGGGCGGACTGCTGGAGAATGTCGAGTACAAGGTGATGCGGGCGCAGGTGCTGTCCAAGGGCGAGCGGGTCGATGGCCGGGATCTCGACACCGTCCGGCCGATCGTCATCGACGCGGGTCTGCTGCCGCGGGTGCACGGTTCGGCGCTGTTCCAGCGCGGCGAGACGCAGGCCCTGGTGATCGCGACCCTCGGCACCGCGGACGACGAGCAGCGCATCGATTCGATCGACACGCTGGCCGAGTCATCCAAGTCCTTCATGCTGCACTACAATTTCCCGCCCTACTCCACCGGAGAAGTGAAGCCGATGCGCGGCACCAGCCGCCGCGAGATCGGGCACGGGGCGCTGGCGGAGCGGGCGCTCCAGCCGCTGCTGCCGCCGTTCGAGTCCTTCCCATACACCCTGCGGGTGGTGTCGGAGATCCTTGAGTCCAACGGATCGTCGTCGATGGCGTCGGTGTGCGGCGGCTCGCTCGCGCTGATGGACGCCGGCGTGCCGATGAAGGCGCCCTGTGCCGGCGTGGCGATGGGTCTGATCAAGGAAGGGAAGAAGGTCGCCGTGCTGACCGACATCCTCGGCAGCGAGGACAATCTGGGCGACATGGACTTCAAGGTCGCCGGGACGGCTGCCGGCATCACCTCGATCCAGATGGACATCAAGATCCAGGGCATGGATCTCAAGATCATGGAAGACGCGCTGGGCAAGGCGCTGAAGGGCCGGATGCACATTCTCGGCGAGATGGCCAAGGTGATCACCACGCACCGGCCGGAACTCTCGAAGTATGCGCCGCGCATCCTCACCATGATGATCAAGCCGGACAAGATCGGCGACGTGATCGGCCCCAAGGGCAAGACCATCCGTGGCATCCAGGAAGCGACCGGCGCCTCGATCTCCATCGATGACACCGGCCTCATCACCATCTCCTCGCCGGGCGGCGAGGGTGGCGAGAAGGCCCGCCAGATGATCGCCTCGATGCTGCAGGAGCCCGAGGTCGGCAAGATCTACGAGGGCCCGATCAAGAGCACGACGGCGTTTGGCGCCTTTGTCGAGATCATGCCCGGCGTGGAAGGTCTGCTGCACATCAGCGAGCTGCAGCACGGCCGGACCGAGAAGACCGAGGATGTCGTCAAAAAGGGCGACATCGTGAAGGTCAAGCTGCTCGAGGTCGATGACAAGGGCCGGATGAAGCTGTCCCGGAAGGCGCTGATCCCGAAGGAGTAGGCGGGACGACCTGTGGAAACGACCCGCCTGGCCCAGGGGCTGAGCCGCACGACAGCCCCGAATGGCCTGACGATCCTGACCGAAGTGCTCCCCGGCGTCCGTTCTGCGGCCGCCGGAGTGTGGGTTCGCACCGCGAGCGCCCACGAGCCGCGCCCCAAGATGGGCGTCTCCCACCTGCTGGAACACATGGTGTTCAAGGGTACCGAACGGCGTACCGCACGCCAGCTCGCCCTCGAACTCGAGTCCCGCGGTGGTGCACTCGACGCCTACACCAGCCGGGATCACACCAACTATCAGGCGCACATCCTCGACGAGGATCTGCCGCTCGCGCTGGACGTGCTGACCGATCTGGTCCGTCGGCCGCTGCTGCGCGATACCGATCTCTCGCTCGAGCGGAAGGTCGTGCTCGAGGAAATCGCCATGGTGGATGACACCCCGGACGATCTCGTCTTCGAGCTGTTCAGCGAGCGGCTCTGGCCCGACCACCCCTACGGCTACTCCATTCTCGGCACCCCGGAAACGGTCGGCGCCCTCACGGCCGGTGACGTCCAGGCGGCCCATCGCGCGGGGTATTTCCCGGGAAACTGCGTGATCGCCGTGGCGGGGCATGTCGACCATGAGCAGGTCGTGGAACTGCTGGCCAGGGAGGGCTGGTGCGACGGCGACCGAGCCGGAGCGTCCCATCCGCCGGTGCCAGGCCGG
>JANOFA010000068.1:0-5438 GCA_031413355.1 Gemmatimonadota bacterium
CCGAAGCCGCCGCCGGTCTGCTGCTGGGCGCCGTCTTCACCCACGCCATGTGGCGCGAGCATTTCGAGACGGCGGACCTTCCCCCCGCCGCCGTCGTCATCACCAGCTACGTCGCTCTGATGCTGAACGCCATCGGCTACCCGCCGGCTGGCGGTCGATCCCCGAAGGAGCCGGCATGATCCGCCCCCTCGCTCGCGCCCTCGGTCGCGCGGCACTATTCGTGTTCGTCCCCGCGATCCTCACGGCCCAGCAGCCGGGCCTCGATACCCTCACCGGTTCGAACACCCTCTCCCTCGATGAGGCGCTGCAACGCGCGCTGCCGGCCAGCGAGACTGTCGCGCTGGCCCGCGTGGCCGTCGCCCGCGCGCGGGGAGAAGAACGGCAGTCGCGCAGCGAATTCTATCCCCAGATCAGCGGCTCGGTGTCGTACACCCGCACGCTCAAGTCGCAGTTCAGCCGGTCGAGCGGGCCAACCGACACCACGATCGTCAACTCGTGCAATCGTTTCACCGCCAACCCGAGCCAGCCGATCGGCACCCGGGTCGACTCGCTGGAGAACGCGCTCGAGTGTCTCTCGCGGCTCAACCCGTTCGCTGGCCTCAGCAACCTGCCCTTCGGCCAGAAGAACCAGTACAACCTCGGCCTCTCCGCCTCGCAGACGCTCTTCGCCGGCGGGCGGATACGGGCGCAGTCGAAAGCCGCCGGCTTCAACCGGCGGGCGGCGGAGATCGGGCTCGGCGCGCAGGAAGCCCAGCTCACGCTGGATGTCACCCAGGCCTACTACGACGCGGCGCTGGCGGACCGACTGCTGGCCATCGCCCGCGGCTCACTGCAGCTGGCGGACTCGACCTACGACCAGACCCGCCTCGCGCAGCAGGTCGGGTCCCAGCCGGAGTACGACGTGCTCCGCGCACAGGTGACCCGCGACAACCAGCGCACCACGGTCATTCAGCGCGAGGCCGACCGGGGCAGCGCCTTCCTCAAGCTGAAGCAGCTGCTGAATCTGCCGCTCGACACGCCGCTGCTGCTCACGACCGTGGTGACCGACAGCGTGCTGCCCAGTGTGCCGGCCATCGACTCGCTGGTGGAGCGCACCCCCGACACCACCACCGCCAATCGCGCCCCGGTGCGGCAGGCGGAGGCAACGGTGCAGCAGCAGCGCCAGCGGCTCACCGTGGCAAAGGCTGAGCGATTTCCGGTCGTGACACTCGGCTCGACCTTCTCCCGGCTGGGCTATCCCAGCGACCTGCTCCCATCGTGGGGCGATTTCGTGACCGACTGGAGCGCCGGCATCTCGGTCAAGGTGCCGCTGTTCACCGGCGGGCGGATCGGCGGCAGCATCCAGGTCGCGAACGCTGTGTTCGAGGATGCCCGGCTCAAGGCCCAGCAAATCCGGGAGCGCGCCGCCGTCGATAGCCGGAATGCACTCGAGCGGCTCCGCACTGCCCGCGCCGCCTGGGAGGCGAGCCAGGGCACGGTTGGCCAGGCGGAGCGAGCCTATACGATCGCGACGATCCGCTTCCGCGAGGGCATCTCGACCCAGACCGAGCTTTCCGATTCTCGCATCCTGCTGGAGCAGTCCCGGGCCAATCGTGCCACCAGCGCGCGGGACCTGCAGATCGCTCGGGTGCGGGTGGCGCTGCTGCACGAACTGCCCCTGCCCGCCCAATGAACATCAGCACCCACTACCGCGTCGCGGCCCGGAAACACACAGTGAGGATTTCGATGAGAAGTCTCGTTCTGGCTGGACTTGGCCTGAGTCTCGCCGCCTGCGGCACGAAGCCCGCCGCGCCGGCCATCACCGACGCCGCTGCCTGGGTCGGTCGCGAGAATATCGCCGTCGCCGAGAGCCGCGAGCTGTCGGTCGGTCCGGCGATCTCCGGTTCGCTCGAAGCGGAGCGACAGGCGACGGTGCGCGCCGAGTTAGGCGCCACGATTGTCGCCGTCGACGCTGAACCGGGACAGGCCGTTGGGCGCGGTGCGGTGCTGGCCCGACTCGACGACAGCGCCATCCGCGATGCCTACACCTCCAGCCAGGCCACAGTCCGTTCGGCGGAGCTTTCACTCCAGATCGCGACTCGTGAGGTCGAACGGGCCAAGGCGCTGGCCGAAGCGGGCGCGGTGGCGGCCCGCGACGTCGAGACCGCCCAGCTCAGCGCCAGCTCGGCGGAGGCACAGCTTGCGTCGGCCCGCGCCGGTGCGGCGTTGGCGGAGAAGCAGCTCGAGCGGACCATCATCCGCGCCCCGTTCGGCGGCATCGTGAGTGAGCGGCCGGTGAGCCTGGGCGACGTGGTACAGCCGGGCACCGCGCTGTTCACGATCATCGACCCCGCCTCACTCAAGTTCGAGGGTCAGGTCCCCGCTGAGGGTCTCGAGGGCATCACGGTCGGGACACCGGTCAGCCTGGTGATCGCCGGCATGGGCGCCACCCCGATCGCCGGGCGGGTGAGCCGGATCAATCCGAGCGTCGACCCCGCCACGCGTCAGGCCCGGCTCACCGTCGCCGTGCCCAACGTCGGCGGCCGGCTGGTGGGTGGATTGTTCGCCGACGGTCGCGTCGCCACGACAATCCGTCAGGGCGTCGTCGTTCCGAGCGGCGCGGTGGATCGCCGGGGCATCCGTCCGGTGGTCATGCGGGTCAAGCTGGGCAAAGTGGATCGGGTGGAAGTCGAACTCGGCCTGATCGACGCCGCGCGGGAGCAGGTGGAAGTGACCGGCGGCGTCGCGCCGGGCGACACGCTGCTGCTGGGCGGCGCCCGCGGGCTGGCGCCGGGCACGGTGGTGCGGGTGGGCAGTCCGGCGGAAATCAACGGCAGCACGAGCGGGGAGTAGTTCCATGTTCATCTCGGACTTTGCCATCAAGCGGCCGGTCGTCACCGTCGTCTCGATGGTGGCGCTCTCGCTGTTCGGCGTCATCAGCCTGCTGCGACTCAAGACCGACGAGTTCCCCGACGTTCAGCCGCCGTTCGTCTCGGTCGGCCTGATCTACCCGGGCGCCTCGCCGGACGGGGTGGAGCGCGAGGTCCTGGAGCCGATCGAGGAGGTTGTCTCCTCCATCAGCGGGGTCAAGAAGCTCAGCGGTTCGGCGCAGGACGGGTATGGCCAGCTGATCGTCGAGTTCAATTTCGACAAGCCGATCGCAGAGGCGACGCAGGACATCCGCGACGCGATCTCCGGCATCCGGAACGATCTGCCGGACGAGCTGGAAGAGCCGGTCATCAAGAAGATTTCCGACACCGACCGCCCGATCATCTCGCTGGCGCTCACCTCCGACAAGCTCACCGCCGCCGAACTCACCCGGCTGGCCGATCCCGGGATCTCGCGCGAGCTGCGCTCGATCGCCGGGGCGGCGGAGGTGAACATCCTGGGCAAGCATGAGCGCGAACTGACCATCCTGCTGCGACCGCAGGCGCTGCAGGCCGCGGGGGTCAGTGTGTCGCAGGTGGTGACCGCGCTCCGGCTGCAGAACATCGCCAGTCCGGTGGGCCGCATCGAAAGCGATCTGGAGGAAAAGAGCATCCGGCTGCAGGGCCGGCTGGCCGAGCCGCAGGACTTTCTTCGGCTGGTCGTGGCGGAACGGAATGGGCGGATCATCCGGCTGGGGGAACTCGCCGAGGCCATCGACGGCACCGAGGAACCGCGCACGCTCGCGCTGTACAATGGCAAGGAAGCGGTCGGCATCAACATCAAGAAGGCCAAGGGCTATAGCACGACGGAGGTGGCCGACAAGGTCATGGAGCGGCTGGTGACCGTCCGGGCCGGCCTGCCGGCCGGCGTGACGCGGGAGGTGGTGAAGGACGCCGGCGAGCGAGTGGACAACTCAGTGCGCAACGTCGAGGAGACGCTGCTCGAGGGCGCCCTGCTGACCGTGCTGGTGGTGTTCCTCTTCCTCAACTCGTGGCGCTCGACGGTCATCACCGGCCTCGCGCTGCCTGTCAGCGTGCTGGCGTCGTTCATCGCGGTGTACGCCTTCGGCTTCACGCTCAACACCATGTCGCTGCTCGGGCTCTCGCTGGCGATCGGCATCCTGATCGACGATGCGATCGTGGTCCGGGAGAACATCGTGCGCCACGTGGCCATGGGCAAAGACCACATTACCGCCGCGCGGGAAGGCACCGATGAAATCGGGCTTGCCGTGACGGCGACGACCTTCTCCATCCTGGCGGTCTTCCTGCCGATCGCCTTCCTGCAGGGCGTTTCCGGCCAGTGGTTCAAGCCGTTCGCGCTGACCATCGCCTGCTCGGTGGCGGTGTCGCTGTTCGTCTCCTTTTCACTGGACCCGATGCTGTCGGCCTACTGGCCCGACCCGCACCAGGAGGAACAGGAGAAGAACTGGCTCACCAGGGTGCTCGACCGGTTCAACGCATGGTTCGAGGGTCTGGCGGAACGGTACAAGCTGGTCATCGGCTGGGCGCTGGATCATCGCTGGACGATGGTCCTGATCTCGACGTCCACCTTCGCCTTCGCACTCGCGATGCCCTACTTCCAGCTGGTCGGCGTCAGCTTTTTCCCCGAGGAGGACCGGGCGGAGATGAACATCCAGATCGAGACGCCGCCCGGCTCGAACCTGGCCTATACCCGGCGCAAGGCGGAGGAGCTGATCGCGCTGGTGCAGCGGCACAAGGAAGTGCGCTACACCTACATCACGATGGGTGGTGGCGGGGCCGGCGCGGTGGACGAAGGCAACCTGTTCGTGCGGCTGACCTCGCGGCATTCGCGCGATGCGACCGCGGAAGAGATCGCCGCAAGCGTTCGGAGCGAGGTGGCAGGGCTCACCGGGGTAAAGGTCTCGGTGTTCACCAGCGATTTTGGCGGCGGGCGCAAGCAGCTCCAGCTGCAAGTGCGGGGCGACGACGTGCCGACGCTCACCGCGACGGCAGAGCAGATCGCCGCCGCCGTGGCCCGGGTGCCGAACGTGGTGGACCTCGGGCTCTCGTCGAAGGGGCAGAAGCCGGAGGTGACCATCACCCTCAACCGCGGGCTGGCCGGAAGCCTCGGCGTGACCGTGGGCGACATCGCGCAGTCGGTCCGGCCGGCGTTTGCCGGCATCGACGCCGGGGACTGGGTGGACCCGAGTGGCGAGACCCGCGATGTCGAGGTGCGGCTGGTGCCCGAGAGTCGCACCAGAGTGGAGGATCTCCGGCGGCTGCCGCTGCTGATCCGTGGCGCGAATGGCCTGCCGACCACGATTCCGCTGGGTCAGGTCGCCGACATCACCGCCAGCGTCGGTCCGGCGGTGATCAATCACCTCAACCGCGATCCGGTCGTCAATGTCGAGTGGAACGTCTCCGGCCGCTCCACCGGTGAGGTGATGACCGAAGTGCGGAAGCAGATCGCGCAGGTGCAGCTGCCACCCGGCGTCCGGATTACCGAGGGTGGCGACTCCGAACAGCAGAGCGAGGTGTTCGGCAACATCTTCGTCGCGCTGGGCGTGGCGG
>JANOFA010000069.1:0-11950 GCA_031413355.1 Gemmatimonadota bacterium
GATGCCACCGCGCTCAAGGCCGCCGTCCGGACCTACCCCCGGACCGAGTTCTATGACCTGGAGGAGACCCTCACGTCGCTGGGGATAGGCGAGGCGGTGGTGACCGCACTCGACCCGCGCGGCGTGCCCACACCGGTCGTCGCGGCGCGGCTCATTCCCCCCGCCTCCCGCATGGCTCCCCTGACACCGGACGAGCTGCAGGCCGACATCCGCCAGTCCGACCTGCTGGCGGAGTACGGCACGGCGGTCGACCGCGAAAGTGCGCGCGAGATGCTGGCTGCTCGCCTGGAATCAGTGGGGCAGGTAGGTCAGGCCTCCGTGCCTGACGGCCGGAAAGGGCAGGCCTCTGTGCCTGACGGCCGGAAAGGGCAGGCCTCTGTGCCTGACGGCCGGAAGGGTCAGGTCTCCGTGCCTGACGGCCGGAAAGGGCAGGCCTCCGTGCCTGACAATCGGGGAGGTCAGGTCTCCGCGCCGGCCAAAATGTCGGCCGGCGCCAAGATCGGTTCGGCGATCGTGGCGGCCCTGGGGACCACCGTGGCGCGCAGCGTCGGCCGGGCGCTGGTGCGCGGGGTGCTGGGGGGACTGCTGGGGGGCAAGGCGTCGCGGGGGACGCGGAGGACGCGGTGGTAAACTGCAGGCGATAGGCGATAGGGAGTAGGCGGTTGCGCGAGGACGACCGCCAACCGCCTACCGCCCCGCGCCGATCGCCTACTTCTTCGCTACCGTCTCTTCTTTCAGCACCTTCTTCGCGAAAAGGAATACCAGGAAAGCGACGACTGTGAAGTTGATCAGCGCCGCCAGCACGATTCCCACCTGAAACGGACCCACCACCAGCTGCTGCCAGTCCCCGCTCGGCAGCACCATGCCGATGATAGGCATGAGCAGCCCATCGACAATCGATTTCACCAGTTCGCCCGCCTTGGAGCCGATGATCACGCCGATCGCCAGCCCGATGACGCCGTATTCCTTGAGGAATTTCATGAACTCGCCCTGCATGCGTGCTCCTTGGTTGGAGAGTGTCTGAACCCGATCAGGCGGTAGGCGCGCGGCGGTGGGCGACACACGGCCAAACCTCACTAGCCACGGCGGACTCTCGTCCGCCGCCTACCGCCTCCCGCCCATCGCCCACCGCCTGCCTGTCGCCTGCCGCCTACCGCCCGCTTCTCACCAGCATCGCGTAATTCTTCTTCCCCTTCTGCAGCAGCACGTACCCGCCAGGCAGCTGATCGTCCGCCGTGAGCTTGCGCTCGACGTCGCCGGCCGGTGTGCCATTCACCGAGAATCCGTTCTGCTGCACCCCGCGCCGCGCGTCACCCTTGGAAGCGGCGAGCCCGCAGCGGACCAGTGCGTCCACCAGGCCGAGCCCGATCAGCTCGGTCGCTGGCACCGCCGTGGTCGGGATTTCCCCCGCCAGCACCGCGAGTACGCTCGCGTCGGCGTCCGCCAAGTTCATTCCGCCAAACAGGATGCGGCTCGCCGCGACGACGCTCTGGAGCGTCGCCGCACCGTGCACCAGGGTGGTGACCTCTTCCGCCAGCCGGCGCTGTCCCGCCCGCTTGCCCGGCTCCCGCGCCTGTTCGGCGGCCACCGCCGCGATCTCCTCCAGCGGCAGAAAGGTGAAGAACCGCAGCAGGCGTTCGACGTCGGCATCCTCGGTGTTGAGCCAGAACTGGTAGAACTGGTAGGCTGACGTCTTCGCCGGGTCCAGCCAGATGTTGCCGGCTTCGCTCTTGCCGAATTTGCCGCCGCTCGACGTGGTGAGCAGTGGAAAGGTGAGCCCATGCCCTTCGCCGCCGCCGCGGCGGGAGATGAGCTCCGTCCCCGCCGTGATATTGCCCCACTGGTCGCTGCCACCCATCTGCAGCTCGCACTGGTCGGCCTGATGCAGGTACCAGAAATCGTAGGCCTGCACCAGCATGTAGCTGAACTCGGTGAACGAGATGCCGGTGTCCATCCGGCTCTGCACCGCTTCCTTCTGCAGCATGTAGTTGACGGTAAAGTGCTTCCCGACGTCGCGCAGGAATTCCATCAGGTGCAGCGGCCGGAGCCAGTCGGCGTTGTTGCGCACCCGGGCGGCGTTGGCACCGTCAAAGGCGAGGAAGCGCTCGAGTTGCGCCCGGATCCGCGCGGCGTTGTGGTCGATCTCCGCCAGCGCCAGCACCGGGCGCTCCGACCGCTTGCCGCTCGGGTCGCCCACCATCCCGGTCCCGCCGCCAACCAGCACGATCGGCGTGCCGCCCAGTCGCTGGAGCCACGCCAGGCCCATGACCGGCACCAGGTTGCCGACGTGGAGCGAATCGGCGGTCGGATCGAAGCCGACGTAGCCGGTGATGGGCCCGCGCCCGAGCCGCGCGGCAAGGCCGGGGGTGACATCGTGGACGAAACCGCGGGCGGTCAGGATGCTGAGGAGATCGGGCATGGCGGGAATTGTAGCAGGCGCGGGGCGCGGGGCGCGAGGAGCGGGCGATAGTCGTTCGCCACGCACCTCGCGCCTACCGCCTACCGCCTACCGCCTCCCAGCCCCGCGCCGACCCCACCTATATTCCCTCATGCTCCCTGCCGTCTTCAATACGCTCTCCCGCTGGTGGTATACCCCCCGCATCCGGAGCTCCATCCTCACCGCGATTCTCGCGGCTGTCGCGCTCGGCGGTGGTGTGGCCATCGGCGCGTGGGGCCGCGCCTGTGCCAACAACGCCTGTCCCTCGATCGCCAAGCTGGTGCAGGAGGGGTACGATCCCGCCCAGGCCTCCAAGGTCTACGCTGCGGACGGCCGCCTGATCACTGACCTGGGTGAAGAGCGCCGCACCCTGATTCCGATCAGCCAGATCTCGCCGGCTGCCATCGCCGCGTTCGTCTCGGTGGAGGACAAGCGGTTCTACGAGCATCACGGCGTCGACTGGGTGCGCGCCTTCGGCGCGCTCAAGGCTACCGCCGTGGCGACGCTCTTTGGCCGGGGGCGGGTGCAGGGCTTCTCCACGATCACCATGCAGCTTGCCGGCAACGTCTTCCCCGAGGACATCAACCGGCAGGACCGCTCCATCCGCCGCAAGCTCCGGGAGATGCAGGTTGCCTTCGAGATCGAGGACAACTTTCCCAAGGACAAGATCCTCGAGCTGTACCTCAACCAGATCAATCTGGGCAACGGCGCCTTCGGGGTGGAGGCGGCGGCCCAGCGCTACTTCGGCAAGTCGGCCCGGGACCTGAATGTCGCAGAAGCGGCGACGCTGGCCGGCATCCCCCGCTCGCCCACCCGCTACAACCCGCGGCGCAATCCCGACCTCTCGGTCGAGCGGCGCAACCTGATCCTGGATCTCATGGCGCAGGAGCGTGTCCTCTCCGACCCCGATGGCGAGCGGTGGAAGGCCTATCCGCTGCTGCTCTCCACCCGTTCCGACTTCAGCGAGGTGGCTCCCTACTTCATCGAATACGTCCGGCAACAGTTGCGTACCCGGTTCGGCTCCGAGCTGTACCGTGGCGGCCTGCGCATCTACACCACCGTCGACCTCGACATCCAGCAAGCCGCCGAACGCGCGGTACTCCGGCAGCTCGAGGAGATCGAGCGCGGCAATCTGGGCAAGTATCCCCGGCCAGGGTACGCCGACTACATGGAGAAGCGGCCGGACGACGCGGTATCCCAGGCGCAGTCGCCCTACCTGCAGGGACTCGCGGTCGTGCTGGAAGCGAAGACCGGGAAGATCCTCGCCATGGTCGGCGGCCGGGATTACAACGACAGCAAGTTCAACCGCGCGGTGCAGGCGCTCAGGCAGCCGGGCTCCACGTTCAAGCCGATCGTCTACACCGCGGCGCTCCGCGCGGGGCGCAACTCCGATCACCCGTGGACCTGGTCGTCGATCGTCAACGATGACCCGATCAGCGTCGAGATGCTGGCGGGGGAGCCGCCGTGGGAGCCACAAAACTACGACAATCGTTTCGACGGGCCGATGTCGATGAAGCAGGCGTTCTTCCAGAGTCGCAACATTCCGGCAATCCGGGTCGGCATGGATATCGGCGCGCCGGCGGTGATCGGCGAGGCGGCACGGTTCGGTATCCAGACCAATGTCCCGCCCTATCCCGCGGTGTACATCGGCTCCGCCGACGTGATCCCGATCGAGCTCATCTCCGCCTACAGCGCCTTTGCGAACATGGGCACCCGGACGGCGCCCTTCGCGATCGAGCGGGTCGAGGACCGGACGGGCACGGTACGGTGGGCGCCCCGCCCGCGCGCCGAGGTCGTCATGGACTCCGCGCTCGCCTGGCTCATGCTCGACGGGTTGCGCGACGTGGTGCGCCGCGGCACCGCCGCCGGCGCGGTGGGCCGCCAGCTTACGGTGCCGGCCGGTGGCAAGACCGGGACGACGAACGACGGTGCCGATGTCTGGTTCGTCGGCTTCACCCCCGATCTCGTCGCCGGTATGTGGTTCGGGATGGACAAGCCGGAAAAAATCATCGACAATGCGCAGGGCGGTCGGCTCGTCGCCCCGGCGTGGACCGCGATGATGAAGGAGATCTACGAGCGGCGCCCCACGCCGGCGGTCTGGCCCCGACCCGACGGCCTGACCGTGGTCGACGTGGACCGGCAGACTGGTGGCAAGTTCATGTCGTTCTGTCCCAAGGATTCCCTGTCGGTGGAGTCCTACCTGCCGGGCACCGCACCGAAGGAGTTCTGCCCCATCCACAATCCATTCCGGGCCGGCGCCGGTTTTCCGCTTACCAACCAGCGGAACTGAAGTGCGCCTCGCTCGGTACGCCGCCCCCTGGCTGCTGCCGATCGAGGGACCGCCGGTCGCCGACGGGGCGGTGCTGGTGGATGCGCACGGCCGGATCGCGGCGGCCGGTCCTGCGGCGCTGGTTCCCACGCCGCCGGACGCCTATATCGAGCGGCTGCACGACGCGGTCCTGCTGCCGGGTCTGGTCAATACCCACACCCATCTCGAGCTGACCGGGCTTGCGGGCCAGGTCGAGGACGCGGACTTCGCCGGCTGGATCGGGCACCTGATCCTGCTCAAGGCCCGGCGGTCGGTCGACGAG
Organism: Gemmatimonadota bacterium; assembly: GCA_031413355.1. Lineage (GTDB taxonomy): Bacteria > Gemmatimonadota > Gemmatimonadetes > Gemmatimonadales > GWC2-71-9 > JADJOM01. The sequence continues at coordinate 5,029 of JANOFA010000069.1, forward strand.
GTGCGGGCGGCGGCGGTGCGCGGTATCCGGGAGGGCTGGGCGGCGGGCGTCACCACCGTGGCCGACACCGGCGACAGCGGCGCCGTCATCGAGGCGCTGGCTGGGCTCGGCGGCAGCGGGATCGCCTACCACGAAGTGTTCGGTCCGCACCCGGCGCAGGTAGAGGAGGCATTCCGCGGCTGGGTCGGTCGGCTGGACGAGCTTGGCCGGTTCGCCGGGGAGCGGGTGACGCTGGGTGGCTCGCCTCACGCGCCTTATAGCGTGAGCGGGCCGCTGTATGCCCGCGTCGCCCGGCACGCAGCGGAGGTTCGGCTTCCGCTCGCCGTGCATCTGGCCGAATCACCGGAGGAATCGGCGCTGCTGGCGGGGCAGGGGGGCGCCTTCGCCGAGGGGTGGAAGCGGCGCGAGATTCCCCTGCCGACGGCACCGGGCTGTACCCCGGTCGCGTGGCTCGAACAGCATGATGTTCTCGGACCGCGGACGCTGTGCATTCACGTCGTTCAGGCGAGTGGGTCGGATCTCGACACGCTGGCGCGGCGTGGGGCGGCCATCGCGCACTGCCCGCGGTCCAATGAGCGTCACGGTCACGGCCGGGCTCCGCTCACGGAAATGCGGCAGCGCGGTATCCGGGTGGGCGTCGGGACCGATTCGGTGGCGAGCGTCAGCCCGCTGGATCTCTTGTCCGAGGCCCGGGCCGCGGGCCAGCTCGCGGGGCTGACCGCGGGTGAGATGCTCGCCCTGGTCACCGTGGATGCGGCGCGCGCACTGGGTCTTGAGGCTGGAATCGGCAGCCTTGCGCCGGGCAAGTGGGCTGATCTCGTGGCGCTGGACCTGCCGCCACAGGTTGACGCGGCGCAGCTCGAGGCTACCGTACTGACCCGGCCGCGCACGGCGTGCCGGCTCACCCTGCTCGGGGGCCGAGTCGTCTACCGCAGAGGAGTTGCTCTCTGATGAAACTGCAGCGTCACGCCGCGATCCTGCGCGCGGTGCGGGAAAAGCGGATTGAAAGTCAGGACGACCTCCGGACGGCGCTGGCCGTCAACGGCATAAACGTCACCCAGGCCACCCTGTCCCGCGACATCCGGGAACTGGCACTCGCCAAGCTGATCGACCCGCAGGGCGGCGCCTACTATGCCAACCCGCACGAGGGATCGCTGCGCCCCGACCTGGGGCAGGTCCTGCCCGCGCTGCTGGTGAGCGTGGAGGGGACCGGGCCGCTGCTGGTGATCAAGACGGTGACGGGCGGCGCCTCGGCGGTGGCGGCGGCGCTGGATCAGGCCGACTGGAAGGAGATCATCGGGACCCTGGCCGGCGACGACACCCTGCTGATCATCGCCCGGAACCCGCGGCTTCGGCAGCTGCTCGAGCTCCGGCTGGCCAGCCTGGCCCGGTGACTCGACCGTTGCTTGCGTCGCCTCACGGCCCGCAGTTACGATTGGATGGACCTTCACGAGAGCAGAGTGGGATGGTACGGTGCCTCGCGCTTAACGCGTCATTCGAACCCCTGACCATGGTGCCCGTCCGGCGGGCCCTGCGGCTGGTGATCGAGGGCAAGGCGGAAATCGTCGAATCGGAGGATCGGGACGTGGTGCGCAGTGCGTACCTCGTCCTGCCCAAACCGGCGATCATCCGGCTGGTCAAGTTCGTGCACGTCCCCCGCCGCTTCCGCCGTCAGGTCACCAACACCTTCCTCTTTGCACGCGACCAGTATCGCTGCCAGTACTGCCACCGCTCGCCGCTGGAACTCCGGCCGCGGGAGTGCCTGACCCGCGATCACCTGATTCCGCTGTCGCGCGGCGGCGGGAACGAATGGACCAACGTCGTCACCGCCTGTTCCAGCTGCAACACCCGCAAGGGCAACCGGCTGCCGGAGGAGTGCGGCATGCACCCGCTGTCGCACCCGCACGAGCCGCACTTCGTCCACCTCTCGTGGGCGGTGCGCCGCCTGACGACGACCCAGGCCAAGTACATCCGGCTGTTCTACGGGGCTGGGGCGCTGCGGGCACTGGGGGGTGCGGAGGCCGCGGTAGCGCGGAGGTAGGCGCTGGGCGCTTGGGAGTAGGCGATAGCAAGAACCGCATTCAACTCGATACGATATCTTCTCGCGCCTCGCGCCTCGCGCCTCGCGCCTCGCGCCACTCCGCCCGAAGCTCACCTCACCCCAAAACTCTCCGACCGCCCCTGGACACTCAGCGTCGGCAACCCCGCCAGCCGGAGGATCAGCCGCCGGGCGCGCTGGGTCAGACTCTGGCCCTGGCCTTCGCCCCGCCCCAGTTCGCCCTTCAGCAAACGCTGCAGATCATCCAGGTCGGAGTCCGACAGGGTGGAGACGTCCAGTGAGGCGGCGTAGTAGTACTGTCCCTCGGTCGTGGGAGCGACCTTGAATCGGTAGGTGCTGCCGAGCAGCGCGGCGAGCGCGCCCTGCGTCGCGATCCGGTTCTGCAGCACCCGATTGGGGGGGAGCTGCCGGACGACCGAGAACTGGTCCAGCAGCGGTTCGTGCCGCACGACGACGGTCCACTCCTCCTGGTGGTCCAGCACGTCGAACCACCCCGCCCGCGAGCGCCACACCTCCAGCCGGTACTGCAGCCGCACCGGCAGCCCCTGCCGGAGCGCCGACAGCCACGGCGTGTCGGCAAAGAGTTGCCGGGTGCGCACCGTCGCGTCGCGACCGCCATTCGCCGTCGTGTCGGTCGCCAGCGTCACGTCGAGGGTTACCTGAGTCGAGTCCTGGGCCCGCACCACCTCCGTCCTGCAGCAGAGCGCAAGGACGCACGCGACGGACACACGAAAGCAGACGGATCCGCTGCGCCCGCCTGCCGCCTCGCGCCCGTCGCTTCTCCTCTCTACTCGCTTCGTGAGCCGCGCCGGCATCACCACCCTCAGAACCGGCGCTGCAGCCGCACGAACACCCGCAGCGGCTCGCCATCGGTGAGCGCCTTGACGACGTACGCCGCGACTCCGCCCGCATCGATGCCCACGCCGGCGTCCGCCTTCCACTCGCTGATGGACCGAATCCGGTCGCTCGGCACCCGCCCCGGCCCATTGCCGGCGAGCCACGCCGAGCCTGCGTCGGCGAAGACCACAAGGTCGGGATCTTCCAGCCCGATGAACCGGTCCAGCTCCCGATGGTCCGGGTCCCGCACGGCGTAGCCGATCCGCAGCCGCAGCCGGCTCCGCAGTTCGGCCTGAGTGATTATCGCGCGATCGCACAGCGCCGGCTCGGATGGGTCGCTGAACCCCGCGGGGGCGCAGCTGAGGGAGCGAAACGGATAGCCCGGCAGGAGGTCCAGCCCGCCGAGGGACAGCCGACGCTGCAGTGGCAGGGGATCGCCGGAGAGCCAGCCGCCGGTCCACAGGCGCAGGTTCAGCTGGATGTCGGGCGAGAGCCGGTTGTAGCGCCGGAGATCGAGGGTGAAGCGGTTGAAGCCGTAGCCCTGGGTGGGCAGGGGAAGGCGCACGGTGGTCGGCAGACTCGCCGGGGCGACGTCGCCGCTGGACGAATGTTCAACGCTTCCGCGCAGCCACCAGCCCGACGACGACCGGCTGCGTGCGTTGCGCGAGTCGAATTCGGCGCTCGCGCCAAGAATGGTATAGTGCCCGTCGTCCACCAGCGGATTGGCCCGCCAGCTCGCATCGTTGCGGAACAGCGACCAGGGATCGTTGGCCCGGACCGAGCCCTGCTTTTCATAGCGCAGGCTGGCATCGAACCGCAGGCGCGGGTTCAGGTAGACGAAGCCACTGCCGCCCACGCCCTCGCTGCTGAAGTAGTCCCGGTTGTCGCGCTGGAACAGGAACGCGTTCCACCCGATCTCGTCACGCGGCAGGGTGTGCTCCTCGATGCCCGAGATCACCGAGTAGGTACGCGCCCCCACTCCCCAGCCGCGGGCCCCATGGAAGCGCCAGTCGGTGCGGACGATCCAGCCCAGGTCGCGGCGGAAGGGCGACGGGTCGGGGGCGGTGCGCAGGATGCCACGCAGGTCGAGGCTCGCGGTGAGGTTTGCCGCCGCGCGCCACTCGAAGGCCGGCCCGAAGACGATCCCCAGGCCTTCGATCCGGTTGTACGTCTGGCTGGTGGTGAGCCGGAGCGTCGTGCGCACCTGCCCGGTCTGGAAGGTCTTCTCCGCGGTGGCGAACTCGCCTAACTGGCGCCGCCGCTCCCGCGGGGCCAGGCTGCCATCCGACTGCCGGGTGACCGGGACGGCATCCCAGAACACGCGCGACTCCCCCTCGAAGACTCCCCCCTCCTCCACCGTCATCCGCCCGCCCGCCACCAGCGCATCACCCATGACTCGGCCGCCGCGCTCGATGATCAGGTCGCCATTGATCACGGTGAGCGGCCCTTCCACCGTGCCGCCGATCCGCAACGTGCCGCGGTACGACGCGACCGGCCCGCCGAGCCGCGCGCCGGCGGGAAGCACGAGGCCACCGGGCAACCGCACCGTGGCGGAGTCGTTCCAGGTGGCCAGCAGTTCGTCGAGAATGGCGGCGGGAATGCCGAGCGCGGTGGAGTCGTCGGCCGGCTGGTCCGGGTCGATCACGATCACGCTGTCCTGCGCCTGAAGTGAGGCCGGGATCAGGAGGAGCGACAAAAGGGAAATGAAAACGAAGAACAGGGCGAGCGAAAAACCACTCCGTGCATGTCCTGCCTCTATCCCACTTGTGGGGCAGGCGTCCCGCCTGCCCCTCAGGACGACCGGGAGCCGCTGTGCCTCAGCCAACCGTTTCCCCCCGCGCGGCCAGCCCCAGTCGCTTCATCCGCCGGTAGAGATTGGCCCGGTCGGTCTGCAGTACCCGCGCCGCTTCGGCGATATTGCCATCGGCGTGCGTGAGTGCCGCGCTGATCAGCTCCCGCTCGAACTCATCCAGCGAGTCGGTCAGCGAGGCGCCTTCCGGCAGACCCGCAGGGCGCGCCGTCCCTGCGGTGGCCCGCCTGCTCCCAATGCCGTCGGCTCCGGGCAGCACCAGCCGCACCTCGTCGGGTCCGACGATCTCGCCGCCGAGAATCGCGAGCCGCTCGACGAGGTTGGCCAGTTCCCGGATGTTGCCCGGCCAGCGATAGGCGGTGAGCAGCGCCATCGCGTCGGCCGAATACTGTTGCGCCCGTCCCGGCTGGACCCGCTCCGCCAGGTGCGCCACCAGCATCGGCAGGTCGCCCAGCCGTTCACGCAGCGGGGGCAGCTGGATGGGAAAGATGTTGAGCCGGAAGAAAAGGTCCTCGCGGAAGCTGCCGCCGGCCACGGCCTGCTCCAGCCGTCGATTGGTCGCCGCGATGAAGCGGACATCGACCTGGGTCGGCTGTTCCGCGCCGAGCCGCTGGAGCACGCCGGTCTCCAGCGTGCGCAGCAGCTTGGCCTGGGCGTCGAGGTGCAGGTCGCCGATCTCGTCGAGGAACAGCGTACCGCGGTCCGCCAGTTCGAACCGGCCCAGTCGCCGCTCCCCCGCACCGGTGAAGGCGCCGCGCTCGTGGCCGAACATCTCCGACTCCACCAGCTCGCGCGGAATCGCGGCGCAGTTCACCGTCACGAACGCCTCGCGCACCCGCCGGCTGGCGCGGTGAATCGCCGCCGCGACCAGTTCCTTCCCGGTCCCTGATTCCCCGGTGATCAGCACCCGCGCATCGGTCGGTGCCACCTGCGCCACCAGCCGGCGCACCTGCTGCAGGGCGACGCTGCTCCCGACCATCTCTTCCCGCACCGCGAGGGCCAGGCGCAGCGCGCGGTTCTGGCTCTGGGTCCGGCCCAGCTCGATGGCGGAACGGAGGGTGACGAGGACCGCTTCGGGGCTGAGGGGCTTCTCGAGAAACTGGAAGGCGCCAAGCCGGGTGGCGCGCACCGCATCGGCGAGCTGCGCCTTGCCGCTCATCATGATCACCGGCGAGTCGACCCCACGCTCGCGGATCTGCCGCAGTGTTTCGAGCCCGTCAAATCCCGGGGGCATGAACAGATCGAGGAAGATGGCATCCGGCTCGGCCCGCTCGACACTCAGCAGCCCGGCCGGTCCCCCGCCCGCTTCCTCCACTGCGAATCCCTCCGCGCGCAACAGCGCGGCGAGCATGCGCCGGATATTGGGCTCATCGTCGATGATCAGGATCTGCGGCGCCATGCATGGATGATAAGCCGGACCGCGGCATGGCCGTAGGGCCCTGCCGGCACTCATCGCTTGCTCGGGGTGGGGTCCGACCGCCGGTCGGCCCCCTACGCAGCAGCGCGGCGAGCATGCGCCGGATATTGTCCTCATCATCGATGATCAGGATCTGCGGCGCCATGCATGGATGATAAGCCGGCCCGCGGCATGGCCGGAGGGCCCTGCCGGCACTCATCGCTTGCTCGGGGTGGGGGCCGACAGCCGGTCGGCCCCCTACCCCAGATCAACCCGCAGCCCGCCACCTGCCACCTGCCACCTACCCCGCCCGCCTGACCCTCGGCAACGTCACCACGAACGTCGCCCCGCCACCCGGCGTCGCTTCATGCCGCACCCGCCCGCCATGGGCCTCGATGGTCTGCCGCACCAGCGCGAGCCCGAGACCGGTACCGCCATGTTTTTCGGTGACGTACGGCTCGAACACCCGGTCGCGCAGCTCGTCCGGTACTCCCGGTCCATGATCGACCACCCGCAGTTCCGCGCCGTTCTGCCCCAGTGGCCGGCAGCCGAGTTCGAGTGCGCCCTGCCCGCCGCACGCCTCGACCGCGTTGCGGATGAGGTTGCTCACGGCGCGGCGCAGTGGTTCGTAGTGCCCGCTGATCTGCGGTGTGGCCGGGTCGATGTCGTACGTCGCGGTCATCAACGGTGGCAGGGTTGTTCGGCCGAGTTCGCTGAGCAGTTCGCCCAGGTCGACATCCGCCGCCGGACCCTCGGGGAGCCGGCCCATCTCGGTGAATTCCCGCGCCAGCTGCTCCAGTCGGTCAGACTCCGCCTGCAG
>JANOFA010000070.1:0-1376 GCA_031413355.1 Gemmatimonadota bacterium
CGACATGTTGATCGTGCCGCATTGGTTGGTCGGCGTGGCCAGCGGGTTGCCGTAGGCCGAGCCGGATCCGCCGCGCGCCAATACCATGCGCTCGATCCTCACCGCGCTCGGCATCATCATCGGTGTCGCGGCGGTCATCACGGTCGTGGCACTCGGCGCCGGGGCGCAGAAGGCGGTCGAGGAGCAGATCCAGGCGATGGGCGCCAATGTCCTCACGCTCTATCCCGGCCAGATGTTCAGCCGGGGCGTCGCGACCAATCAGCGGGTCGGCCTGACGGTGGATGACGCCGATGCCCTGCAGCAGCGCGCCACGCTGCTCTCCGGCGTCGTGCCGGAGATCTCCAGCAACGCGCAGGTGAAGTACGGCAACACCAACGCCAACACAACTATTACCGGCGCCACGCCGAATTTTACCGCTGTGAAGCGATTCACGATGGAGTATGGCCGCTTCTTCACCGCTGGCGAGGACCAGGCGCGCGAGCGCTACGCCGTGCTCGGCGCGGAGATCCCGGAGATGCTGGGGGCCAATGCCGCCGGCCTCATCCATCAGACCATTCAGATCCGGGGCATTCCGTTCGAGATCATCGGCGTGATGGCCTCAAAGGGCGCAGCCGGCTCGTGGTCCAATCCCGACGAGCAGGTCGTGATCCCGCTGCAGACCGCGCGGTTCCGGGTGTTCGGCAGCGACCGGCTGCGGCAGATCACGCTGGAAGTGCGGGAGGGCACGCCGCTCGCGCAGGGCATGGTGGATATCGAGCAGGTCATGCGGCGGCAGCACAAGATCCGCGCCGGCGCCGAGAATGACTTCATGATCCGGAACTCGCAGGACGTGCTGGCCACTCAACAAGCCACCACGGAGATCTTCACCACCCTGCTGGCCAGCATCGCGGCGGTCAGCCTGGTCGTGGGCGGCATCGGCATCATGAACATCATGCTGGTGTCGGTCACGGAACGCACCAAGGAGATTGGGGTCCGCAAGGCGCTGGGCGCCACCCGGATGAACATCATGTTCCAGTTCCTGGTGGAAGCGCTCGTGCTGTGCCTCGCGGGCGGGGCGCTCGGTATCGGGTTGGGGATCTGGGTGACAGACTCCCTCGCCAAGGCCAACGGCTGGAACACCCTCATCTCGACCCAGAGCATTGCGGTCGCGTTCGGCACCAGCGCCGTCATCGGCCTGGTCTTCGGGCTATGGCCCGCGAGCCGCGCGGCCAGGCTGGATCCGATCGTCGCGCTGCGGTACGAATAGACCCCCCCCGTCGGGGCGGGTCTGTCGGGGCCGCATATATTCGGCCCCCCCACAACCCCCCCCCCCGGGGGGGTGTATTAGTACCGCCGCCCGACGAAACGTTACAGCCAGGCCGCCCGGGTCGCGGGCC
>JANOFA010000071.1:0-1029 GCA_031413355.1 Gemmatimonadota bacterium
CCTGCTGAGATAAGCGTAGGACCGGTCAAGTCACCCGTGGGATAGTTAGCCACGTCATCGTAAGCTGCAAAGCTCGCCAGAGCGCGGGAGATCAGCGCACTGGGATTGCCTGTAACATCAGCGGGGTTCAGCGACGCGGCGCAATATGGTCCAAACAGAACCGTGCTTGGCAGTTGCTGGTAAGTCTGGGCGATCAACCTCCAAGCGCCGTGATAGTTCTCTACCCTGGCACATCGACACACGATTGAGAGTAGACGACAGGGCAGGGGCCGTGGCTTGACAGGTCCATGCGCCTGACCGCGGGCGCGGCTTCACTTACCAGGTGCAACAAGCAGGGTGACCCACCGCGCCGGGAACCGGGCCGGGCTGAACGAGCGCCCCTACCCGTCCCGCTTCGGGACGATAGCTTTCCCCGACCCCTCATGCCCACGACCCCCGAGCAACTCGCCAGCGCCCTCGCCGACCGCTACCGGATCGAACGCGAGCTTGGCGCCGGCGGCATGGCCACCGTCTACCTCGCGCACGACCTCCGCCACGACCGCAAGGTGGCCCTCAAGGTGCTGCGGCCCGAACTCGCCGCGGTGATCGGCGCCGAGCGGTTCCTCGCCGAGATCCGGACCACCGCCAACCTGCAGCACCCCCACATCCTGCCGCTGTTCGATTCCGGCGTTGCCAGCGCGCTTCCAATCGCCCAATCGCCCAATCGCCAGATCGCCGAGTATCTGTTTTACGTCATGCCGTTCATTGACGGGGAGACCCTGCGTGACCGGCTCAACCGCGAGAAGCAGCTCCCGGTGGAAGCGGCGGTGCGGATCGCGCGGGAGGTGGCGGACGCGCTGGAATACGCTCACGGTCAGGGGATCGTCCACCGGGACATCAAGCCGGAAAACATCCTGCTGCACGGGGGACATGCCCTGGTGGCCGACTTCGGCATCGCCCTCGCCGCCGCGCGCTCCGGGGGCGGCAGCCGGATGACCGAGACCGGGATGTCGCTCGGCACGCCGCACTACATGAGTCCCGAGCAGGCGA
>JANOFA010000072.1:0-1160 GCA_031413355.1 Gemmatimonadota bacterium
CGGAGCAGACGGACCCGCCGCCCCCCGCGCCGGTGGTCGACAGCAGCACGCCGGTGGGCCTCCCGGCGGAGTCGGCCGCGACCACGCCGACGCAGCCGCAGCCCGCTGCACCAGCGGTGAGTCCGGCGCAGCTGCGCCGCGACCGCCGCGAGTACGATCTCGCCCTGACCACCGCCAATCAGGCGCGCCAGCGGGCGGTGACGGCCGGCGCCACGGTGCCGGAGCTGAGCCCCGCGGATAATTTGCGGCGACAGGCGGAACAGCTGGCGGGGAGTGGCAAGCCGGCCGATGGCATGCGGCCTATTTCCGGCGCGGCGACGGCCTACGGCGTCGCCGAGAATAATGCCCGGCTCCGCGTCGCCCAGCAGCAGGCCGCCACGGATCCGGCTCGCATGCACCCAGCGACCACGACTGAATCGATCCCACCATCCGAGCCGGCCCGACGCCCGAACCCTGAGCCGGTGGTCACGCTGCCGGTGCCAGTCGTGACGCAGGCTCCGCCGCCGGTGAGCACTCCGGTGGATGAGCGGCCGGCGGTCGAGCTGGTGCTGCGGGAGTACGCCCGGGCGCTGTCCGCCAGCGACCTGCAGGGTATGACGGCGACCTATCCGGGAATGGCGGGTCAGGTGAAGCAGGCGTGGCAGGAGTTCTTCCGGCAGAAGTACTCGCTGGATACGAGCCGGTGGAAAATCCTCAGCGTCGAGGTCTCTGGTGGGACGGCCACGGCTCAGATTGGCGGAACCTCAATTCAGCGGGACAAGAAGGGCAAGCAGAGCGAGGCGCCGCCACCCCGGACCGCCGTGCTGGACAAGCTCAGTTCGGGCTGGCGGATAACCTCCATCAACTGAGCGGGGCGGCGCGGACGGGGCGATGACCCGCGCTATTCCAGCCGGACCCCGCTTGCGGCCCCGCGCGGCCGGTCTTACTCTGTAGCATTCCCGAATAGAAACGTCGGAGGCGTCATGTATCGTCGAGCCCTGCTCGCGTTCGCAGCTCTTGCCATCTCGGCCACACCGGCCACCGCCCAGTCCGGGAATCTCCGGGACCGGATCTCCGACCTCTTCACCTTTGGCAGCTGCGGCGAGCCGCTCTGCCTCGATGGTTCGATCAACGCTGCCAACGGTCATGGCAATCACTTCATCTCCGACGTGGAAGTTGGC